>DAINBS010000186.1:0-6508 GCA_036732805.1 Gemmatimonadales bacterium
GGGCACGGCGTTCCTGTTCGACGACCGGTTCCCCACCGACGACGGGCGCGCCCGCCTCCACCCCGTGGAGTACGCCGACCCCGGCGAGCTGCCAAACGAGGAATTCCCGTTCGTGATGGGTACCGGACGCCAGCTCTACCACTGGCATACCGGCACCATGACCCGGCGCGCGCGCGGGCTCGACGCCCGCGAGCCGTCGCCGACCGTCGAAGTGAACCCCGAGGACGCACTGGAGCTTGGCGTCGCCGACGGCGACCTCGTGCGGATCACCAGCCGGCGGAACACGATGCTCATTTCGGTGCGCATCTCGGACCGCGTGGCGCGGCGTCAGGTGTTCGTGCCGTTCCACTTCCGCGAGGCCGCGGCCAACCTGCTCACCAATCCCGTGCTCGAGCCGCATGCCAAGATGGCGGCGCTCAAGGTCTGCGCCGTCCGGCTCGAGCCCGCCCGCGTGTCCTCGCCCGCGTAGGGCACGATGGACCTCGCCATCGCCGGACGCGGCGCCCTCGTATGCGGTTCCACCCAGGGCCTGGGACGCGCGATCGCCGCGCGCTTCGCCGCCGAGGGGTGCCGGGTCGTGGTGAACGGCCGCGACCAGGCGCGCGCCGTCGCCGCCGCCGCCGCGCTGCGGGACGCGACGGGAGGCGACGTGCGCGGGATCGCCGCGGACGTCGGGGATCCCGTGGCGGTCGCCGCGCTCGTCGCGGCGGCGGAGGCGCAGCTCGGCGCCGTGGACATCCTCGTGTGCAACTCCGGGGGGCCACCGTCCGTGCTGTTCGCCGACGCCTCGGCCGATCAGTGGCGGGAGGCGCTCGACGGCACGCTCCTCTCGACGATCCATCTCTGCCGCGCCGCGGTGCCGGCCATGCGCGCCCGGGGATGGGGCCGCGTGGTCTGCCTGACCAGCGTCGCGGCCAAGGCGGCGGTACCGGGCCTCATCCTCTCCACCGCGGCGCGGGCGGGCGTGCTGGGGTTCGCGAAGTCGCTCGCCGACGAGGCCGCGCGGGACGGGGTCACCGTGAACGTCGTCTGCCCGGGGTACATGCGCACCGAGCGGCTCACGGAACTGATGGCGGTGCGCGCCGCCCGCGCGGGCCGGACCCCCGAGGAGGTGACCGCGGACCTGGTGCGCGGCGTCCCCATCGGACGGATCGGTGATCCCGACGAGCTGGCCGCGGCGGTCGCGTTCCTGGCGTCCGAACCCGGGCGGTATATTACCGGCGCCGTTCTCCAGGTAGACGGCGGTTCGACGCGAAGCATCTTCTGATAGGCGGTCAGGCGGGGAGGCGGGGAGGCGGTCAGCCGCTCGAACGATCACGGTGGTAGGTCTCTCTCGCCTCGAGCCGCGCAACCTTCACGCGCCGAGGACGCATGCGCGCCATTCGCAAGTCCCGCCCCGGGCCCGGTCTCGAGGTCTGCGACGTTCCCGAGCCGACCCCCGGCCCGGGCGACGTTCTGATCCGCGTGCACCACGCGGGCGTCTGCGGGACCGACCTCCACATCGCCCAGTGGGACGCCTGGGCCCAGGGGCGCGTCCGCCCGCCCGTCGTGCTCGGCCACGAGTTCGCGGGCGAGGTGGTGTCCGTGGGCGAGGATGCGGGCACCGAGTTCTCCGTGGGCCAGCTGGTGACGGCCGAGGGGCACATCGTGTGCGGCCATTGCCGCCAGTGCCGCACGGGCAACGGTCACATCTGCCAGCGCACGTCCATCATCGGCGTGGACCGCAACGGCGCGTTCACCGACTACATCGCGATGCCGGCCACCAACGTGATGGCCCTGGGCGCGATCCCTACCACCATCGGCGCGATCATGGATCCCATGGGCAACGCGTTCCACACGGTGCTCACGGGCACCGAGGTGCCCGGGAGCATCGTGCTCGTGATCGGCTGCGGGCCCATCGGCTGCTTCGCCGTGGGGATCGCGCGCGCGGCCGGCGCGGTCAAGGTGATCGGCACCGACGTGAACCCCACGCGGCTCGAGCTGGCCCGCCGCATGGGCGCAGACGTGCTGATCAACGCCGCCCAGGAGGACGTGGTGGCTCGCGTGATGGCCGAGTCCGGCGGCGAGGGCGCGGACATCGTGTGCGAGATGTCCGGGCACCCCACCGCCCTCAAACAGGCCTTCAAGGCCGCGCGGCTCGGCGGGCGCGTGCAGCTGCTCGGGCTGCCCAAGGGCGAGGTGGCGCTCGACCTTTCCAACGACGTCATCTTCCGCGGGCTCACCGTCTACGGAGTGATCGGACGGCGCATGTACGACACGTGGCATCAGATGCGCACGTTCCTGGGCTCGGGCCATCTCGACCCCACGCCGGTCATCACGCACCGCTTCCCGCTCGAGGAGATCGACGCGGCGCTCGAGGCGATCGCCTCCGGGGCCGCCGGCAAGGTCATTCTCGAGATCGCGCGCTGATCGCGATGCACGACGCGCTCGAGCGGCGGCTCCGCGGCGAACTCGAGCAGTTCCGGGCGGACGGGGTCTACAAGCGCCTCAACCACCTCGATTCGCCCCAGGGGCCGCGCGTCCGGATGGAAGGGCGCGGCGAGGTCATCATCCTCTCGAGCAACAACTACCTCGGCCTGTCCGGCGACCCCGCCGTGGTCGCCGCCGGGCACGACGCGCTCACGCGGTTCGGCGCGGGCACCGCGAGCGTGCGCTTCATCTGCGGAACCTTCACGGTCCACCGCGAGCTCGAGGCCGCGCTCGCGGAGCTGGTGGGCACCGAGGCCGCCCTCACGTTCGTCTCCTGCTGGAACGCCAACGAGGCGCTCTTCGCCACGCTGCTCGGCCCGGACGACGTGGTCATCTCCGACCAGCTGAACCACGCATCCATCATCGACGCGATCCGGCTGGCCAAGGTGATCACGAAGTGCGACACGGCGGTATACCGGCACGCCGACCTCGGCGACCTCGAGGCGAAGCTGCACACCCACCGCGACAAGCGCACCCGCATCGTCATGACCGACGGCGTGTTCAGCATGGAGGGCGACGTGGCCCCCATCCCGGACCTCGCCGCGCTGGCCCGACGCTACGACGCCGTGCTCGCCGTGGACGACTCCCACGCCACCGGCGTCCTGGGCCCCGGCGGGCGCGGCAGCGCGGAGCACTTCGGCATGATGGGCGAGATCGACATCATCACATCCACGCTGGGCAAGGCGCTGGGCGGCGCGGCCGGCGGGTTCATCGCCGGGTCGGCCGCCACCTGCGACTACCTCACACAGCGGGCGCGCCCGCAGCTTTTCTCGAACGCGCTGCCCTGCACGGTGGCCGGCAGCGCGCTCGCCGCCGTCCGCCGCCTGCGGACGGAGCCGAGCCTGGTGACCCGCCTCCACGAAAACGCGCGCTACTTCCGCGAGCAGCTCCTGGCGCGCGGCTTCCGCCCGCTGCCCGGTGATACCCCCATCATCCCCGTCATCCTCGGCGAAACGGGCAAGGCCATCCGGATGAGCGAGATGCTGCTGGACGAAGGTGTGTTCGTGACGGGGTTCGGGTATCCGGTGGTGCCGCAGGGCGAGGCGCGCGTGCGGTGCCAGGTATCGGCGGCGCACACCCGGGAGGACCTCGACGAGGCCCTCCGCGCGTTCGAGACCGTCGGGCGGCGCCTCGCCCTGATCTGACAGCGTCCACGCAAGGAGATTCCATGCGCTGGTTTCGGCGGACCGGCAGGCTGGCTTCGGTCCTGGTGCTCCTGCCGCTCGCGGGCGGCGCCCTTGCTCCCGCCCCCCTCGACGCCCAGTCCCCCGTCCCCTCGCCCACCGCGGTCCTCGGCTACCGGCCCGGCACTGATTCGCTGCTGGCCGACTGGGGGGAGATCACCGGCTACCTGCGACGGCTGGCGGCCGCCTCGCCGCGCATCCGGCTGGACACGATCGGACGCTCGACGCTGGGCCGCCCCCTGCTGCTGGCAACGATCGCGTCGCCCGCCAACCAGGCACGCCTCGCAACCCTCCGGACGTGGCAGGCCCGCCTCGCCGATCCCCGCTCGCTGACACCGGCGGCCGAGGATTCCCTGGTCGCCGCCGCACCCGCCGTCGTCCTGATCGGCGCCGCGATTCACTCCACCGAGATCGGCTCGACGCAGATGGTGCTCGAGCTCGCCTGGCGCCTGGCCGCGGACCCCGCGTGGCAGCGCCTCCTGGACAGCGTCGTGGTGCTGGTCGTGCCGTCACTCAATCCGGACGGCGTGGACACGGTGGTGAGCTGGTACCGCCGGTATCGTGGCACGCCGTACGAAGCCGGCCCCCTGCCCTGGCTGTATCACCCGTACGCCGGTCATGACAACAACCGCGACTGGTTCATGCTCACACAGGTGGAGACCCGGGCCGTGACCCGCGTGCTCTACCGCGAGTGGTTCCCAGAGGTGGTGTGGGACGTCCATCAGATGGGCACGCAGGGCGCCCGTCTGTTCGTGCCGCCGTTCGCCGACCCCGTGAACCCGAACCTGGACCCGATGCTCGTCGAGGCCATCAACCTGGTCGGCACGGCCATGGGCACCGCGGTCACCGATGCCGGGCGAACCGGGGTGGCGCACCAGACGGGCTTCGACCTGTGGTGGCACGGCGGATTCCGGACGGTGCCGGTGCGCCACAACATGATCGGGATCCTCTCCGAGGCGGCGAGCGCGCGGCTCGCCTCGCCGATCTACGTCCATCCCGACTCGGTGCGCGGCCCCGCGGCGGGCGTCAACGCGCCGGGGCGATGGCCGGGAGGCTGGTGGCGGATTGGCGACATCGTGGAGTACGAGCTGCTCGCCGCCCGCGGCCTGCTGCAGCTGGTCGCGGCGCAGCGCGCGGACTTCGTGCGACGGTTCGTGACCGCCGGCCGCCGGCAGGTTGCGCTGGGGCACGACTCCGGGCCCGCCGCCTTCCTCATCCCGGCGACCCAGCGGGATCCAGCCGCGGCCGCGCACCTGCTCAACCTCCTGATCGCCGCCGGGATCGAGGTGCGACGCCTCGGGGATCCCGCAACGGTCGATGGCCGCGCACTCGCGGCGGGTTCTCATCTGATCTCCCTGGCGCAGCCGTTCCGCGCCCATGTGAAGGACCTGCTCGAACCGCAGGCTTATCCCGAGCGACGCCGGTATCCCGACGGGCCGCTGATCGAGCCGTACGACGTCACCGGCTGGACCCTCGGCTTGCAGATGGGCGTCACCGTGGAGAACCTGGACCGGCTCCCCGACGCGCCGGGAGTCGTGGTGGACACGGTCGTACCGAGCCCCGGTCGCGTGCACGGCGAGGGCCCAGCCTGGGTTCTCACCAACCGGAGCAACGCCGAGAGCCGGGTCATCGCGCGGGTGCTGGCGGCGGGAGCCAGCGCATGGGTGCATCCCGGCGCGATGGTGCTGGGTGGCGATACCCTCCCCGCCGGCGCGGTCGTGCTGGAGGGTGTCCCGGCACCGCTCGTACCCGTCCTGCGGGAGGCCGCGCGCGAGGGCGGTTTCGACGTCTGGCGCTCCCGAACCATCTCGCGGCCGCAGGCCGTTCGGCGCAGCCGCGGGCTCCCGCGGATCGGCCTCTACCGGCCCTGGACCGCGAGCATGGATGAAGGCTGGACCCGGTGGGTTTTCGAGCAGTATGGAATCCCGTTCACGAGCGTCCGTGACGCCGATATCGTCTCAGGTAAGTTCAAGAAAGACATAGACATCCTTGTGCTTCCAGACCTGCGGGCACAGAGCATCATCGAGGGCCAGTCGAGGGCGCGCGTCCCCGAGGAGTACGCCGGAGGGATCGGGTCGGACGGTGTGCGCCAAGTCACGGACTTCGTGACCGCCGGAGGTACTTTGGTGACGCTGGACGGTTCAAGTGATTTCGCGATATCAGCACTTAACCTCCCTGTTGGCAATACCCTAGCTCAGGAAGGTGATCCCGGCGGGGGCTCGCGTTTTTCGGCGCCGGGTTCTATTTTCGGGGTGACCTTGGGTCCGGGGGCGCTCCCTTGGACATCAGGGATGGCCGATTCCGCGGCGGTGTTCTTCTCGGACGGCCGGGCCTACGAGGTTGGCGAGGGAGCGCGCGCGGTCCTGCGCTACGCCGACCGGCCCCTGCGGTCCGGATTCGTGGAAGGCGCGGACCTGTTGGCTGGAAAGGCTGCGGCGGTGGAGGTGGCGGTGGGATCGGGCAGAGTACTGCTGACCGGATTCCGGCCGCAGCACCGCGGGCAGACACACGCGATGTTCAAGTTGCTGTTCAACGCGGTCCTGCTTGGGGCCGCGCGGTAGCCGGCGCGGAAGCAGCGTCCCGCGTCCCAGATCGCTCGGAGGTAGACCGATGGCGAGAGTTTCCGGAGTGCTTCTTGGCGTCGCATTGACCTGCGTCGCCCAGCCCCTGGCCGCGCAGAACGAACCGTGGGTGAATAAGTGGTTCTGGGGCGCCCAGGTGGGCCTGCACCGGTTCCGCACGCCCGAGGCCAGCGCGAGCTGGGAAACCGGCTACACGTTGGGCGCCCACTGGCTGATCACGGGCCGCCGGATGGGGCTCCAACTGTCGTACGATCAAATCCTGTACGGCGACGC
>DAINBS010000187.1:0-6499 GCA_036732805.1 Gemmatimonadales bacterium
GTCGCGGGCTCAAGCCCGCGCTCGGCCGAGGAACCGCGTCCTCAAGGACGCCCCTTGCCGACGGGCGATCACCCTTCAGGGTCTCGTTGCTTGGCCGAGCGCGGGCTTCAGAGCGCGACTCCCAATCCGCCACCTCCCGCCCACCGGTCAGGCCCCCCTTGCCGAGGGCACCAAGCCACACGCGAACGACTTGTGGTGAGGTTCCCTGAGAACCACTGACCGCGAAACAGCCGGCCGTCAGGCGGCGAGGTCGGGCAGGTGCTTGCGCCACCAGCGTGTGGCATGGTCCGGGGTCCAGCCGTCATCCGACACCGCGTCGCCAAGTGCGTCGGCCAGCTCCTCGGCCGTCTGCGGGCGGCCGGCCGGATCCTTCGACAGGCAGCGCATCACCAACGCTTCGAGGGCGGGCGGGATCTCGAGTTCGGCGCGCGATGACGGTGGTGCGGGGGTGTCGCGGACGTGGGCGAACATGAGGCGCGCCGGGCTTGGCGCGTCAAACACCTGTGTCCCCGTGAGCAGCCAGTACGCGAGGCACCCCACCGCGTAGAGGTCGGCCCGGCCGTCGATCTCCTCGTCCCCCAGCGCCAGCTCGGGCGCCATGAAGGCGGGAGTCCCCGTCGCCACGTTGGCCTGGGTGAGCTTGGCGTCGCGGCCCGCGAGCCCCGCGCGCTTCACCAGCCCGAAGTCGAGCACCTTGGCGAAGTCGTGGGTGCGGCCCGCGCGGCACAGATAGACGTTGGCGGGCTTGACGTCCCGGTGCACGAGCCCCACCCCGTGCGCCTCGGCCAGGGCCTCGCATACCTGCCGCAGCACGTGCACCACGCGTGGCGCGGGCATCGGGCCGAACCGGGTGATGAGCTCGTTGAGGTCGAGCCCGCGCAGCAGCTCCATCACGTAGTAGAATGTGCCGTCGGCCGTGACCCCGAAGTCGTACAGGTGGACCGTGTGCGGCGAGGTCAGGGCCGCGGTGGCGAGTGCCTCCCGCTCGAACCGCTTGAGGAGCAGGTCGCGCCCGCCGCTCAGCCCGGCGACGGTGCCGGGCCGGACCAGCTTGATGGCCGCGGGGCGCGCGAGCATCTGGTGCTCGGCCCGCCACACCTCGCCCATGCCGCCCCGGCCCAGCAGCTCGACGAGCCGGTAGCTGCCCATCTGCCTGGCCTTGGTGACCTCCCGACCCCAGCCGTACACGATCTTCGCCACGGCGATGGCGATGCCCGCGCAGATGTAGGTGGGGAGGAACACGGAGATTGCCTCGCCCAGGTTCGGGCCGGGGGCGCCGCGGGCCACGGCGATGCCGACCATGAGCGGCCGGATCCCCGCGGCCACCAAAGCGGCAATGGCGGCCCGGCGCATCGTGGTGGGGACGATCACCGGGTAGATCGCGATCCAGACACACGACCATGAGAGTCCGTACAACGCTTCCGGCCCGTGCTCGAGCCACCATGGCAGGCCATACTCGATGCCGAGCACCCCGAAGATCTGGAACGATGAGGCCAGCGCCTGGACGACGGCGGCCGATGGCTGCCAGCGCCGGAGCGCCAGGCCGAAAGCGGCCGACGCCCCGATGAACCCGAACGCAATCGCGTTCAGCACCGGGTGCGAGTACTCCTCCGGCATCGTGAAGAACCCGGGGATGAACGCCAGGGCGTACGCGCTGGCATAGATGAGAGCAGCCAGGGACAGACGCGTCCGGGCCTGATCCAGGAGATCCGGCGGCAGCGAGAGGGCGGGGGTGTCCCCCAGCGAAGCGCGCGGCTTCGCGATGACGTGCTCGGCCATGGTCGTGGTATCTAGGGACAACCGAGGCGCGGTGCAACCGCGCACCCTGCCTGAAGGTCGGGGTTCCCGGTCCCAGGCGCCCCCGCCCACAGCCGCGGCCCACCCCGGCCGGACGCGTTTGACAGGGTCTCGAGGTGGCCATTGATTGCATCGGCCGTTCCCGCCGACCCCAGCCGTTCGGGCGGCACCCATCCGCGGAGGACCATGGGACTCAAGCGCCGCCGACCGGCGCCGCGCGCGCGGCCAGGCCGGAACCATGCCGCGTACCGGCAGGCGGCCCTCCTCAGGCTGACCACGTCCATCGCCGCTGCGGTCGACGAGCGTGAGGTCTACCGCTCCATGGTGAACGGCCTCCACGACGAGGCGCTCGGCTACAACTTCCTCGGGGTCTTTCTCCTCGATCCCGAGTCGGGCGATCGCGTGCTCCAGGCCAGCCGCGGCTGGAAGGACCTCCCCAACGAGTGGCGTGTGCGCCCCGGTGAGGGCCTCTCCGAGCAGGCGGTGCTCGATGGGCGCCTGCACTACGCCCCGGATGTGACCCGGGAGCCCCGTTACGTCCCCAGCCTGAACTCCGGCTCCGAGGTGGACGTCCCGCTGCGGGTGGATGGCCGCACCATCGGCGTGCTCGTGGTGGAGAGCAGTGAGCCGCATGCGTTCACCGAGGAAGACTTCGAGATCCTCTCGGCCGCCGCGGACCAGGCCAGCATCGCCATCGGCCGGGCGCGCCTCCTGGCCGCCGAGCGGCAGCGGGCGGAGGAGCAGCGGGCGCTGCTGGACACGATGCGCGACCTGGCGGGCGAGCTGGAGCTGTCGCGGGTGCTCCAGGCGGTGCTGGCGCGGGCGGTGACCCTGCTCGGGGTGACGGGCGGCGAGGTCGCGATCTACGACGAGGAGGGGCAGGCGCTGGAGGTGGTGGCGAGCGAGAACATCGGGAAGGACTCGACGGGGACGCGGATCCGGCTGGGGGAAGGCGCGATGGGGACGGTGGCGCAGACGCTGGAGCCGCTGATCATCCCGTCGTACCACGAGTGGCTCGGGCAGTCGGTGCAGTACGCGGACGTGACGGTGCACTCGGTGATGGCGGCGCCGCTCACGATCGGGCGGCGGCTGGTGGGAGCGATCGCGACGGTGCACTCGGATCCGGCTCGGGTGTTCGGGCCGGAGGACCTGCGGCTGCTGAACCTGTTCGCGCCGCAGGCGGCCATCGCCATCGAGAACGCCCGGCTGTTCGACGCCGAGCGGCAGCGGGCGGAGGAGCAGCGGGCGCTGCTGGACACGATGCGCGACCTGGCGGGCGAGCTGGAGCTGTCGCGGGTGCTCCAGGCGGTGCTGGCGCGGGCGGTGACCCTGCTCGGGGTGACGGGCGGCGAGGTCGCGATCTACGACGAGGAGGGGCAGGCGCTGGAGGTGGTGGCGAGCGAGAACATCGGGAAGGACTCGACGGGGACGCGGATCCGGCTGGGGGAAGGCGCGATGGGGACGGTGGCGCAGACGCTGGAGCCGCTGATCATCCCGTCGTACCACGAGTGGCTCGGGCAGTCGGTGCAGTACGCGGACGTGACGGTGCACTCGGTGATGGCGGCGCCGCTCACGATCGGGCGGCGGCTGGTGGGAGCGATCGCGACGGTGCACTCGGATCCGGCTCGGGTGTTCGGGCCGGAGGACCTGCGGCTGCTGAACCTGTTCGCGCCGCAGGCGGCCATCGCCATCGAGAACGCCCGGCTGTTCACCGACGCGCTCCGGCAGCGCGAGTACTTCGAGGCCCTCGTCTCGAACAGTCCGGTGGCCATCGTGGTGCTCGACCGCGATCTCAAGATCCTGGCGTGCAACCCCGCGTTCGAGACCCTCTTCGGGTACACGCGCGCCGAGGTGCTCGGCCAGGACCTCGACCCGCTCATCACCACCGAAACGACGCGGACCGAAGCGCAGGACTACACGGAGCGCGCGCTCAACCAGCCCATCCACGGGCTGGTACGCCGCCGGCGCAAGGACGGGAGTCCCGTGGACGTCGAAGTGCTCGGCGTGCCCGTGCTGGCGGCCGGCTCGCGGGTGGGGCTCATGGCGCTGTATCACGACATTACCGAGCTGCTCGAGGCGCGCCGGGACGCAGAGGCCGCGAGTCAGGCCAAGAGCCAGTTCCTGGCCAGCATGAGCCACGAGCTGCGCACGCCGCTCAATGCCATCATCGGGTACTCGGAGATGCTCCAGGAGGAGGTCGCCGACCTGGGGCAGGCGGCGCTCGTGGTCGACCTGGGGAAGATCCACACCGCGGGGCGTCATCTCCTGGCCCTGATCAACAACGTCCTCGACCTCTCGAAGATCGAGGCCGGCAAGATGGACGCGTACGTCGAGGAGTTCGCGGTCGGCCGTATGCTGGAGGATGTCGTGACCACGGTGCGTCCGCTGGTGGCGAAGAACGGCAACACCCTGGCGGTGTGCGCGGACGGCGACCTCGGGACCATGCGGTCCGACCTGACGAAGATCCGCCAAGTGCTGCTGAATCTCCTCTCGAACGCCTGCAAGTTCACGGACCGGGGAACCATCACGGTCTCGGCCGGGCGCGAGGACGGCGACCGAGGCGGGACGATGGTCTTCAGCGTGAAGGACACCGGGATCGGCATGACCGGGCCGCAGATGGAGCGTCTGTTCGAGGCGTTCGCCCAGGCCGAAGCGGCGACCACGAGCAAGTACGGAGGAACCGGCTTGGGGCTTGCCATCTCCCGCCGGTTCTGTCACCTGATGGGCGGTGACATCGAGGTGGCGAGCCAGCCGGGCCGCGGCACGACGTTCACGGTCCGGCTCCCCGCGACCGCGCCGGCGAGCGAGGACGCGGCATGACGCGTCATGCCGGCGGTGCGGCTCCGGGCCCCGACGTGGGGGCGGCGCAGATGCGCTCGGCGCTGCTGCGGCTCAGCACCCGCATCGCCGAGGCGCAGACCGAGGATGACGTGTGCCGGGGCGTGGCGACCGGGCTGCGGCACGACGCCTTCGGGTTCGATGGGGTCGGGGTGCGGGAACGGGGTGCCGACGCGGCCCTGCTCGCCTCCGACGACGATGAAGCGGCGCGGACCGCCCTCCTCGCCGACGTCCGCAGCGCGGTGGCCGCGCGGATCTCCGTGCCGTGACCGGCAAGGCGAGAGGCCCGGCCAAGCGCCGCGCGCCCGCGCGCGGTGTGCGGGGGCGAGCCACCCACACACGGCAGGACGCGCTGCTGCGACTCAGCACGAGCATCGCCGAGGCCGACAGCGAGGTGGACGTGTGCCGGGCGGTGGTCACCGGTCTGTTCGACGAGGCCCTCGGGTACGACTTCGTCGCGGTGCTCCTGGTGGACCAGGCTAACGGCGACCGGGTGCTCGTGGCGAGCGAGGGGTGGAAGAAGGCGCCGGTGAACCTGCGCATCCGTCCGGGGCAGGGCCTCAGCGAGCGGCCGCTACTCGACGGGCGGCTGCACTATACGCCGCGGGTCACGAAGGAAACCCGCTACCTCCCGACGCGCAACGAGGGCTCGGAGGTGGACGTCCCGATCCTGGCCAACCGGCAGCTGGTCGGAGTGCTGGTGCTCGAGAGTGACCGGGCGGACGCCTTCGGTCCGGACGACTTTGCCATCCTGACCGCCGCCGCTCAGCAGGCCGGGATCGCCATCGGCCGCGTCCGGCTGCTGGCGGCCGAGCGCAGCCGGGCCGACGAGCAGGAGGCGCTCCGGGCCACCATGGCCGACCTCGCGGGGCGCCTCGACCTCGGCACCGTGCTGAGCGCGGTGCTGGAGCGCGCGGTGCGGCTCCTGGGCGTCAGCCACGGCGAGCTGGCGATCTACCACCCGGACAAGGAAGAGCTGGAGATCGTCGCGAGTCACAACATCGGGCGGAAGGACACCACGGGGAACCGGATGAAGGTCGGCGAGGGAGCGATGGGACACGCCGCGCGCACGCAGGAACCGCTGCTCATCCCCAACTACCGCGAGTGGACGGGGCGCTCGCCGCAGTACGCAACCGCCGACTTCTACTCGGTGATGGTGGCGCCGCTGCTCGTCGGCGGGCACCTCGTCGGCGCGATCGCCGTGATGGACCGCAATCCCGAACGCCAGTTCGGCGCCAACGACCTGCGGCTCCTCAACCTCTTCGCGCCCCAGGCGGCCATCGCCATCGAGAATGCGCGGCTGTTCACCGCGGCGGAGCACCAGCGCCAGTACTTCCAGGAGCTGGTGGGCAACAACCCGGTCGCCATCGTCACGCTCGACACCCAGGAGAACGTGGTCTCGTGCAACCCTGCCTTCGAGCAGCTCTACGGCTACTCGCAGGCCGAGATGATCGGCAGGAACCTCGACGACCTGATCACCAACGAGGCGACGCGGTCCGAGGCGGTCGGGTACACGAAGCAGACCCTGGCGCGGCGGGCCGTGAAGGTGGTCTCGCAGCGGCGCCGCCGGGACGGCACGATGGTGGACGTGGAGGTGCTCGGCGTACCGGTGATGGTGAACGAGAAGCGCGTGGGCGCGATGGCGCTGTACCACGATATCACGGCGCTGCTCCAGGCGCGCCGCGAAGCGGAGGAGGCGAGCAAGGCCAAGAGCCGGTTCCTGGCCAGCGTGAGCCACGAGCTGCGGACCCCGCTGAACGCGATCATCGGCTACAGCGAGCTGCTCAAGGAGGAGGTGGAGGACCTGGGCGTGGCGCAGCTGGGCGGCGATCTCGGGCGGATCGAAGCGTCGGGGCGGCACCTG
>DAINBS010000188.1:0-3200 GCA_036732805.1 Gemmatimonadales bacterium
CGCTGGCGCGATTCCCCGCGGCTCACGACGGCGCTGGCGCGTGCCCGCGAGAACGACTACGCACCGCGGATCGCGGCCACGTTGCTGGAGCACGACCTGCCGCCCGAGCTGTTCTACCTGGCGCTCCAGGAGAGCGAGTTCAGGACCGATGCCGTCGGGCAACCCACCCGGTTCGGGATCGCGAAGGGAATGTGGCAGTTCATGCCGGGGACGGCCCGGGCGTACGGCCTGACGCTGGGGCCGCTCGTGGGCCGGCCGCTGCCGGATCCGCGCGACGACCGGCAGGATTTCACGAGAGCGACGACGGCGGCCGCGCGCTACCTCAAGGACATCTACTCGACCGACGCCCAGGCGTCCGGGCTGCTGGTGATCGCCGCGTACAACTGGGGTCAGACCCGCGTCCTGCGGCTGATCCGGTCACTGCCCGAGACGCCGCGCGACCGCAACTACTGGCGCCTGCTCACCACCTACCGCGACCAGATCCCGGACGAGACGTACAACTACGTGCTCGCCGTGGTTTCCGCCGCGACGATCGGGGACCGGCCCGGTCTTTTCGGGTTCGCGTTTGAACCGCCGCTGGGGCCGATTCCGGGCTCCGGGACGCCGTAGAGGTGACGGCTTCGCAAGCGAGGGTCTGCACAGGATCGGTTGGTGGGGGAGTCGCGGGCTCAAGCCCGCGCTCGGCCGAGGAACTGCGTCCTCAAGGACGCCCTCGCCGACGGGGGATCACCCTTCAGGGTCTGGTTGCTTGGCCGAGCGCGCTCTTCAGAGCGCGACTCCCCAATCCGCGACGCAGAGGTTCCTGCCGGCCAACCGCCAACGGCTGAAGTACAACGTGAGTACGTGAGAAAACGTGAGAACGTGAGAGCAAGCGGGACGTGCTCACGTCCTCGCGTGCTCACGTGTTCTCACTCAATCACAAGTACGGCAAGCACTGGCCTATGATCCGAGGCCAGCCGCTCATCCACCACTCGATACTCGAGCAACTGGAACCGCTGCGCCGGCCGGTACAGCACGAAGTCGATCTCGTGGTCAGGCACGTCTGCCGGGAACGTGAAGTGGGCGTCCGCGGGCTTCGCCGGCATGTGCCAATGGCGACCGAGCAGGTCCAGGACGGGATCGCCCGGCTGGGAGTTGAAATCGCCCACGAGCAGCACCGGCCGCGTCTCGGCGGCGAAGATCTCGACCAGCCGCTCGGCCTGCGCGAGACGCTCCTCTCCTGTCCGATACAGATGGATGCCCACGAAGACCATCTCGGGGGCCCCGGGCGAGGGCCGGATGCGCGCCGCGAGCGCGGAGCGCGGTTCCTCGCCATCCGGCAGCCGGTGGTTGGCCGAGTCGAGGATGGGCGTGGCCGAGAGCACCGCCATGCCGTACGCGCCGGCGCGGTAGTCCATGAACCAGCCGAAGGCGTGGTAGGAGAGGCCGGTCAGCTCGGCGAGCGCACGCGCCTGGTCCACGCCGCCCGTCCGCTCGGTCCGCCAGTCGATCTCCTGGAGCAGCACGACGTCGGGCCGCTGGGCCACGATCACGGCCGCGGCGCGCCGCAGGTCCACGCTGTCGTCCATCCCGGCGCCGTGCCGGATGTTGTACGCCAGGACGCGCACCGTGTCCTGCGCGGCCAGGGGCGATCCCCCGGCGGCGAGGAGCAGGAACGACAGGGATGCGAGGAGCTGGGGAAGGCGGCTCCCGGCGCGGCTCACGCGGCGGCTCGGGTCAGCCCCGCGCCTCATCCACGGCCCGCAGCACGTCGGCCGCGGTGAACGGGAGGCGGATGGTGCCGACCGCGCCGAGCCCATGCGTGACGGCGAGCGGGTCCACCGTGGTGTACGATGGGCGTCCGGCGACGCTCACCACGCGCGCCTCGGGGAAGGCGCGCCGCAGCCGGCGCACGAACTCGGCCCCGTCCATGCGGCCCGAGGCGCGCACGTCGATGAAGACGATGTCGGTGGGCACGGTTTCGTAGGCGATGAGGCCGACCCCCGCGTCCGCCGCCTCCACCACCTCGTGCCCCGCGCCCGCGAGCACGGTCCGCAGGGCCTCCCGCACGGCGGCCTTCTCGGCCACCACGAGCACGCGCACCGCCTGGGTGTTCGTGAGGATCGCCGCCCGGCCGCACCCGATGCAGTTGACCCGGCGGATGCTGTCCGGGCCACGGCTCCGCGCCATGCCGAGCGTGAGCTGTCCGCCGCACGCGGGGCAATGCACGGGGCCCCGGTGCGCGAAGGACTCGCGCAGGGTCTGGAGGTGTGCCAGACTGAACGGGGTGGGCGTGTCGCGACGACGGGCGTTCCGCCGCCGCGCCGCCCCGGCGCGCCGGTCGGCCCGGCGGCGTTCACCCAGCCGCCGCTCGGCTCCGAGGCGGCGCTCCCGGCTCACGCGGCCTTCCGCCGCGGCCGCCCGGCGTTCGCGCCGGCGGCGGTCCGTCGCCTCCCGCTGGGCGTGCGGCGAGCGCCGGTCGAACATCCGTCGCCGCTCGGACTGGCGGCGCTGCTGGGACGGTCGGTCCACGGTTCAGGTCCCCCGGACTCGGGTGGTCACGCCCCACAAAGATACTGGCGACGGGCGGGGCCGGCGACCGGGCCGCTCACTCCACGTCGTCCGTGTCCACCTGCCCGCTCAGCCGGCGGGTGACGTAGGACCAGCACATGCCGACGGTGAGCAGGATCGCGATCGCGAGCAGCACTACGTGGCCCACCACGCGGGAGGAGTCGAGCGCGAGCACCCCCCAGTAGGTGAGCAACCAGACCGTCGCGGCGAGCAGGGCCACCACGAGCAGGGCGCCGCGCCGGCCGAGCGAGCGCCGGGTGGCCTCGACGAACACCGCCCACCCGATCACCAGCACCAGCGCCGCGAGCACCTTGAGCGGGGTGAGCGCCGAGGCCACGCCGGCCCCCTGCACGACGGGCTGGACGATCCAGTGATACAGGGAGTATCCCCAAGGGTTGAACGACGCGTACACGAGCACGAGGGCGCCGAGGAACCGGAAGAGGATGCCCTGCCAGGTGAGCGCTTCACGTTGCATGAAATCAGCCGCCAATCGGGGATGGAGAAGCTAACCCGGCGGCGGGTCGGGGACCACGCGAGGGCGGGCACCTACCGACCCCGGCCGACTGTCCGCCTGCCCGCCTACCGCAGCCGCTGTTCCACCGCCGGCCGCACGCGCGTCATCCCGGCCAGCTCGGCGAGCCGCAGCGCTT
>DAINBS010000188.1:3300-6488 GCA_036732805.1 Gemmatimonadales bacterium
TCCACCGCCGGCCGCACGCGCGTCATCCCGGCCAGCTCGGCGAGCCGCAGCGCTTCGGTGGCGTCCACACCCTTTCGCTCGGCCAGCCACGCGCCCCACAGCCCGGCTACCCGGTTCCCGGAGCCGCAATGCAGCGCGACGGGGCCCTGCTGCGCGGTGAGTACGCTGTCCAGCGCCGTGACCTGCGCGTCGGTGATCCCGGTGACGGGGTTCTCCATGGGGATCTGCACGAACCGCATCCCGAGCGACTCGACGACGGCCCGCTCGTCCCAGTCGAGCTCCGCGAGACCGCGGGTGGAGACGATGGTCGTGAAGCCCTGGTTCTTGAGCTGCTGGAGCGCGGCCGGCGAAGGCTGGGCGCTGAAGACGACGTCGCCCGATTGGCGGCAGTTCTGAAGGCCCGGAATGTCGCATGCGATGGGGTCGGCGACGGTGAAGCGCTCGCCGCCGCAGGCGGCGAGCACGAGGGCGATGGATAGGACGGCAGAGCGCTGCATGGCTGCTCTCGATGCGAAGGAGGTTCGAGGGGATGCGCGGAATCGATGCCTGCCGGAAGTACCCCAAGCCGTCCGGCTTCTGTCAAGCATCCCGCGTTTCCGGACCGCGGCCGTTGAGTCCGGCGTGCGACGGCCCCACCTTTCAGCCGTCCGTGTCCCGTCCGTGTGACGCCGAGGTGTGTATGTCGCAGCAGCCCGTGCTCGAGTGCGTGCCCAACTTCAGCGAAGGGCGCGACCCCGCCGTGATCGGCGCCATTCGCGATCGCATCGCCGCCGTCGAGGGGGTCCGCGTGCTTGGCGTCGAGCCGGGCCACGCGACGAACCGCACCGTCGTCACGTTCGTTGGCCCGCCGGACGCGGTGGTCGAGGCGGCGTTCCGGGGCGCCACGGCGGCCGCGGAGCTGATCGACATGCGGAAGCACGAGGGCGCGCATCCGCGGTTCGGCGCCCTGGACGTCTGTCCGCTGATTCCCGTTTCCGGCCTCACGATGGATGAGGCGGCGGAGTACGCGCGGGCCCTGGGGGCGCGCATCGGGACGGAGCTGGGCATCCCCGTCTACTGCTACGAGTTCGCGGCCTTTGCCCCCGAGCGCCGGAACCTGGCCGACGTCCGCGCCGGGGAGTACGAGGGGCTGGCCGAGAAGCTCGCCCGGCCGGATTGGCGGCCGGACTACGGACCGGCGGCTTTCAACGCGCGCACCGGCGCAACGGCCGTGGGCGCGCGCAAGTTCCTCGTGGCCTACAACGTGAACTTGAACACGACCTCGACCCGCCGGGCCAACGCGATCGCGTTCGACGTGCGCGAGAAGGGCAGGGTGAAGCGGGCGCCCGATCCGCTCACGGGCGAGATCGTGCGCGACCCGGACGGCAATCCGGTCTGGACGCCCGGGTCGCTCGAGGCGGTGAAGGGCATCGGGTGGTTCATCGAGGAATACGGCATCGCGCAGGTCTCGCTCAACCTGACCGACCTCGACGTCACGCCGCTGCACGCGGCGTTCGAGGAGGTGTGTCGCTGCGCCGAAGCGCGCGGCGTGCGCGTGACGGGCTCCGAGCTGGTGGGCGTGGTGCCGCTCAAGGCCATGCTCGAGGCCGGGCGCCACTTCCTGCGCCAGCAGCGGCGCTCCACCGGGATCCCCGATCGCGAGATCGTCCGGATTGCCGTCCGGTCCCTCGGGCTCGGCGAGCTGCGCCCGTTCGATCCGGACGAGAAGATCATCGAGTACGCGATGCGCGACCGCGACGTCCGCCGGCTGGTGGACCGGTCGGTCACGGCGTTCGTCGAGGAGACGGCCTCGGAGTCGTCGGTGCCGGGCGGCGGCTCGGTGGCGGCCGCGGTGGGCGCCATGGGAGCCGCGCTGGGCGCGATGGTGGCGAACCTGTCGTCGCACAAGCGCGGCTGGGACGACCGCTGGGAGGAATTCTCCGGCTGGGCGGAGCGAGGCAAGCGGTGCCATGACGAGCTGCTGCGCCTCGTGGACGAGGACACGGCGGCGTTCACCCGGGTGCTCGCCGCCTATGGTCTCCCGAAGGAGACCCCCGAAGACCGTGCCGCCCGCGCGGCGGCGGTGCAGACCGCCCTGCGGGGCGCCATCGAGGTTCCGCTGCGCGTGATGGAGGTGGGGCTCGACGGGATGGCCGTGGCGCGCCAGATGGCCGAGCACGGCCTGCCCAGCTCGGTCTCCGACGCCGGCGTGGGGGTGCTGTGCGCGCGCACCGCGATCCGCGGCGCCGGCTACAACGTGCGGATCAACCTGTCGGGACTCAAGGACGAGGCGTACCGCCGCGAAGTCCGCGCGCGGTCGGACGACCTCGAGCGCCGCGCCGAAGCCCTCGAGCGCGAGACGCTGACCTTCGTGGATCGGAAGATTGCCGGCTGAGGGCCGCTCCCGTCCGGGGAGCGGCCCCGTCGCGGCTCACTTGGCGTAGAGCAGCAGGTCGTGGCAGGTGGCGCAGGTGGCGAGCAGGGTGCCGTAAAGCTCGGCCCGCCGGGTCTGGTCCGTCACCGTGTTTGCCAGGGCGCCCGTTTCGTGGACCTGCCAGGCCAGCTTCGTCACGGCCGCGTACTGCTCCACGTCTTCCGTGAGCTCGTCGGTGTACATCGGGGCGTCGCGCAGCACGGCCGCCCCCGCCTGCCACGACACATCCGACGGCCCGACGAGTCCGTCCCACAGCCGATCGGCCGCCCACTGGTGCCGGATCATCCGGGTTTCCACCGGATTGTCTCCCTCCGGCGGGCCGGTCACGGTCCCGACCGCAAGCACTCGCTTCATCGCCTTGTGACACGACCCGCACGCCGCTCCGACGCGCGCAACCGCGGAGGCGCCGGATTGGTGATCAGGCGCGCGGGCGGCGAGCCCGGTAAAGGTCCGCAGCTCCTCGACGTACGGCTGGGCCTTCCTGGGCATGCCCGCACCCGTCTCGCGCGCGAGCAGCAAACCGGCCTGCGCGTGCACGGCCACCAGGTCGCCGGCGGCGGCCGCGCCGTACAGCAGCCCCACGTTGGTGAAGTGGTCGGCCATCCGGGGTTCGATGTCGGTGGTGGTCCTGGGTGCACAGGCAACGGCCACGAGAGCTCCGGCCAGGGCCGCCCCGAGCGTCACACGCATGACGGTGGGCACGGACGCCTCCTCTCGGCGGTGATGAGTCTCCCAACCACGTTCAAGGTCGCGCTTTGTACATGAATTGACCATG
>DAINBS010000189.1:0-6486 GCA_036732805.1 Gemmatimonadales bacterium
GCAACGGGGGACTCGGGCGCCTTGCGCGCGCCGATGGCCGGGACCAGCGCAGCGTCTCCCTGGAGCTCACCGTCGCAGGCGACCGCGGGCCGCAGCGCCCGGAACCGCGCCATGGCCTCCCGGACCCGATCCACCCGCGGCCCCTCGGCGCTGCCCTTCGTGCTGAACGAGAGGAACGCCACGCGGGGCTCGTCACCCACGATGCGGCGCCGATCGTCCGCCGCGGCGGCGGCGATCTCCGCCAGCTGGACGGGAGTGGGATCGGGCACGACCGCGGCGTCCGTGAAGGTGAGGACGCCGTTCGGCGGGAGGGACGTGCCGGCGGGCACTTCCGCCGCCGCTCCCTCGAACACCATGTAGAACGAGCTGCTCACCGTCTGGATCCCCGGCGCCGGACCGATGGCCCACAGCGCCGCCCGCAGCACGGTGGCCGTCGGGCACGTGGCCCCGCCGACGGCGGCCTGCGCGTGGCCGAGGGCCACGAGACCAGCGGCGAACCGGAACGGGTCACGCGCCAGCTCGAGTGCCGCGGCCTGATCGCTCACCTTATCGGGCTTCCGCCGCCGCAGCAGCGCCGCCACCTCTTCGACCCGCTCGTCTGCGGTGACCGGACCGTCGAGCCTGATGACCCGGGCAATCCCCCGCTCCTCCAGCGTCTGGGCCGCCTCCCGCACCCGGGGGTCCCAGCCTTCGATCAGTACGACCGTTCCCTTCAGCGCCCGGGCCCGCTCATGGATCGTCGCCCTGAATCCCGTATCCTGCTCATCCCGCGTCATCCACCCCTCCCCGTCATCCCGTTTATCCCGCACTCGTTCGCGGCTCAAGCCGCGGCTCGGCGACCTCCGCTGACGCGGACCAGGCGCGCTCAGTTCACTGACCGACGCCGAGCCGCGGGTTTACCCGCGCGCTCCGCGCGGCGAGCCATGCATCTGGATCATCCCGTCGCTCCCGTCGCTCCCGTCGTTACCGATTGAACTTCCCCTTCAACGCCTCCGCCACCGCCGGATGCACGAACGGCCCCACGTCCCCACCAAACCGCGCGATCTCCCGCACGAGGCTCGACGAAAGAAACGTGAGGTTCAAGTCCGGCACCAGGAACACGGTCTCCAGCTGCTTGTTGAGCTGCCGGTTCATCAACGCCATCTGGAACTCGTACTCGAAGTCGCTCACCGCGCGGAGGCCGCGCACCACCATGGTCGCCCCCACCTCCCGCGCGAACTCGGCCAGCAGTCCTTCGAACGACCGCACCTCGACGCGGGACTCGCCCGCCAGCGTCTCGC
Source organism: Gemmatimonadales bacterium (assembly GCA_036732805.1). Lineage (GTDB taxonomy): Bacteria > Gemmatimonadota > Gemmatimonadetes > Gemmatimonadales > GWC2-71-9 > JAOTWJ01. The sequence continues at coordinate 1,281 of DAINBS010000189.1, forward strand.
GCAGCAGCGCCGTCCGCTCCGCCACGCTGAACAGGGGCGACTTGGTCGCGTTGACGGCGACCGCGACGATCAGCCGATCGGCCAGCGCGACGCTGCGACGGACGAGGTCCTCGTGGCCGCGCGTGACGGGATCGAACGAGCCGGGGTAGAGCGCGATGCGTGTCATTGGCCGTGGAAGAAGGTGAGGGCGACAGTGCCGTAGCGCCGGGTCTCGGACCCCGCGAGGTCCAGGGTGGCGGGATGCTCGATGCCCAGAATGCGTGCAAACGGCACGGCGCGCCACTGGTCGCGCAGGGCCTCGGCCTGCCCGGTGCGGTACGGGGGGTCGGCAAAGGCCAGGTCGAACGCCCCCTTCGCGAGCCGCGCGGCAAAGCGCAGCGCGTCGGCGCGCCGCACCGTCGTCCGGTCCTCGACGGCGAGGTCGGCGATGTTCTGGCGCAGGGCGCCGAGCGACGGGGTTCCCAGGTCGACGAACGTGGCGTGCAAGGCGCCGCGCGAGAGCGACTCGAGTCCCAGGGCGCCTGACCCGGCGAACAGGTCGAGCACCCGCGCCCCCGGCACCGACAGCCCGATGATGCTGAACCAGGCCTCGCGCACCCGGTCGGCGGTGGGGCGCACCCGCCGGTCGGGCGGGGGGCGCAGGCGGCGGCCGCGGAACTCCCCGGCGATGATGCGCATCAGCCCGCCGGGCGTACTTCGACGATGCGCGCCTGGAGGCTCACGTCCCCACGCCACTCGTTCTGCTGCAGCTGGAACGCCACGTCCACGGGGGCCCGCCACCACGCGGGGTCCACCCGGTCGGCCCAGTCGAAGCCGATGGCCGGGATCCGCCCGCCCGCGTCCTCGAGCAGCAGCCGCAGGTGGTTGGTCCCGACGGGCCGCGCCTCCCGGACCGCCACCCCGGTGGCCCCGAAGACGGGCGTGGGGTTGCCGATCCCGCAGGGCTCGAGGTGCCGCAGGAGCCGCTCCAGATCCAGGCTCAGCTCGTCCAGGCGGACCAGCGCGTCAATGCGCCGGCGCGGCACGAGATCGTCCGGAGCGAGCCGTTCCCGCGCGACGGCGTTGAAGGCCTGCCGGAACGCGTCGAGCCGTTCACGGGTCACCGTGACACCCGCCGCCATGCGATGTCCGCCGTACCGCTCGAGATGTGGCGAGCAGGCTTCGAGCGCCGCATGCAGGTCGAAGCCGGGAATGCTGCGACCCGAACCCTTCCCGATAGCTCCCTCGAACGCGACGAGGATGGCCGGCCTGGCATACCGCTCCACCACCCGGGACGCCACGATCCCGATGACGCCGGGATGCCATGTGTCGCTCGCGAGCACCAGACCGTAGTCCTCGTCGAGGTCCGTGTCCCGCTCGATGACCTCGATGGCCTCCTGGAGGATGCGCTGGTCCAGCTCCTGGCGCTGGGTGTTCTGGGTCTCGAGCTGGCGCGCCCGGTCGAGCGCGTCGGCCGGGTCGTCCGACAGCAGCAGGGCCAGCCCGTCCATCGCCTCGCCGATCCGCCCCGCCGCATTGAGGCGGGGACCCAGCACGAACGCCACGTGACCGGCCTTGACGGGCCGCCCCGCGAGACCAGCCACCTCGACGAGCGCGCGGAGCCCCGTCCAGCGCGTCTCCTGGAGCTTCCGGAGCCCGTAGCGCACCAGCACGCGGTTCTCCTCGGTGAGCGGCACCACGTCCGCGACGGTGGCGATCGCCACGAGATCGAGCAGGTGGAGCGGCAGGTTCTCCGGCAGGCCGAGCGCGGGCACCAGCGCCTGCACGAGCTTGAACGCCACGCCGGTGCCGCAGAGGTCAGCCCACGGCGCGTCCGGATCGCCGCGCCGCGGGTTCACGATGGCCTCGGCCGCCGGCAGCTCGCCCGGCAGATGGTGGTCGGTGACCACCACGCCGATGGCCGCGGCGCGTGCTTCGGCGATTGTCGCGCGCGCCGTCGTCCCGCAGTCGACCGTGAGGATGAGCCCCGCGCCCGCCGCGCGGGCCGCGGCGAGGCCGGCCGGCCCGAGGTCGTAGCCGTCCCGCATCCGGTTCGGGATGAATGGCACGACCGCGGCCCCCGCCTCCCGGAGCGCCCGGGTCAGGAGCGCCGTGCCGCATTGCCCGTCCACGTCATAATCCCCATGGACGAGGATCGGCCGACCGGCACGGACCGCCCGGGTGACGGCCTCCACCGCCGCGGGCATGCCCGGCAACAGCAGGGGATCGCTCAGCATCCCGAGCGAGGGCCGGAGAAACTGCTTCGCGGCGTCCACCCGATCGTATCCCCGCTGCGCCAGCAGTCGCGCGAGCGTCGGCGGCACCTGCAGCTCCGCCGCGAGCGCCTGGACGACGGCACCCGGCGGATCAGCCGCCACCTCCCACCGCGACACGGCCAGCGTCACGACGCCGGCATCCGCTCGGCGTTGTAGATGAGCACGCCGCAGGCCTCGCAGAGCGTGATGGTGTGACCCGCCTGCAGCTCCTGGCGGCGGTGCATGGGGACGGCCGTGAAGCAGTGTCCGCACGCATCGCCGTGAAGCGGGTACAGCGCGAGCGGCGCCCGCCCACGCCGGATGCGCTCGTACTGCGTGAGCGCCCGCGGCGAGAGCTTCTTCGCCACCGCCTTCCGCTCGGCATCCGCCACGGCCAGCCGATCCAGGCACTCGGCTTGGAGCGCCGAGATTTCCTCCCGGCGCGCGGCCTGCGCCGCCCGCAGGTCGGCCAGGACCTGTTCGGCTTCCGCGACGAGCGTCTCGGCCTCCTGCACCTTGTCGGCCGTGCGGATCCACTCCGCCTCCTCGCGCGCCAGGACGCTGCGCCCGAGATCGATCTCGGCCATGAGGTTCGCGGCCTCCTTCGCGCCCTTCACCCACTCCAGGCGCTGGCGCCGCCGCTCCTGGGCGGTCCGGAAGCTCTCGATCTTCGACTCCAGCTGCGACCGCCGGTCTCCCGCCTCGGTGATTCCACGCCGGGCGGCGTCCAGCTGCTGCTCCGCCGCGCGCACGGCGCGATCGAGCTCGTCCAGCTCCGGCTCGAACGCCGCGATCTCGCCCTTGACGCTCTGGATCGCGCGGTCCTTGTCCTGCAGCTCCAACAGGGTGTGCAACTCAGCGAGCACTGCTCCTCCCTTTGCGGATGACGTTCCATCGCCCCGGATGCAGCCGGGCCAACTCCCGGCTCAGGGCTTCCTTCTGTTTCGCCAACGCGGGTTTCTCGGTCTCCGGCGCGAGCGGCAGCCGGCGGGTGATCTCCCGCAGCTCCCGCTCCACCCGGCGTGCTTCCAGTCGGTTCACGGCTCCGGCAATCACGGCGTCGATGTCCGGAGGCTCCCAGCCCTCCTCGAGCAGCTGCACGAGCGCCACCCGGGCGGCGGCGGGCAGGGTCTCGAGCAGCGACGCCGGCAGCTCCTCGGCACCGAGACTGGCCACGGCCCGGAACAGCGCCCGCTCCGGTTCGCGGAGCAGCGCGTCTTCGCCCACCAGCTCGCGCACCCGCGGACGCACGCTTGGGTCCTGGAGCATGGCCCGGATCAGATCGCGTTCGGGACCGGGGCGGTCCCGCGTCACCGGCTGCGACTCGGCGGCGGGCGACCCGGCCGGTCCGGGCGCCGCCGCGGGCGGACGGCGTTCCGCCAGCTCGCGCAGGATGGTCTCGCGGCTCACGCCCAGCACTTCCACCACGCGACCGATGTAGAGGTCGCGGGTGACGGGATCGGACGCGGCCCGCAGGGTGGGGAGGAGGCGGTCGAGCGCCTGACGCTTCCCCGACAGCGAGCCCAGCCATCCCTTGCGCTCGAGCAGCTGAAGCTTGCGCTCGAACACGTCCACGGCATCGCGGAGCACCTTCTCGACCGCGGCCGCCCCACCCTTCCGCCCGAGGGTGTCGGGGTCGTCGCCTTCGGGCAGGGTGGCCACCGCCACCTGGGCCCCGGCCCGCAGGAGCTCATCGGCTGCTCGGAACGTGGCGCGCAGCCCCGCCGCGTCACTGTCGAACAGGACGGTCACGTGCGGCGTGAACCGCCGCAGGAGCTTGCCCTGGTCCGCCGTGAACCCGGTGCCAAGCGGTGCGACGACGTGCTCGACGCCCGCAAGCACGAGCCGCAGCACGTCCAGATAGCCCTCCACCAGGATCGCGTGCTCGGCCTTGCGAATGGGGTGTCGCGCCTCGTGCAGATGATACAGCATCCGGCCCTTGTGGAAGACCTCGGACTCCGGGGAGTTCAGGTACTTGGGTTCGCCGTCACCCAGCACCCGTCCACCAAACCCCACCACCCGCCCGCGCAGATCGTGGATGGGAAAGAGCAGCCGGCCCCAGAACCGGGCGCGCAGCTTGCCGTCGTCCCTGCGCACCGCGAGCCCCGCGGCCTCGAGGATCTCGGACGCGATGCCGAGCGTCGCCATGGCGTCGAGGAACGCGTTGCCGGCGGGCGCGAATCCCACGCCGAACGGGAGCAGCGCCTCGAGGTCGAACCCCCGCGACGCCACGTAGTCGCGCGCCCCCTTGGCCTCCGACGACTCGCGCAGCTGCCGGGCGTACCACTCCTGTGCCACCGCGACGGCCTCGTGCAGCGGCTCGCGCGGGTCCGGGCCCGACTGCTCGCGCTCCGGGATCGTGACCCCCACGCGCTGGGCCACGTCGCGCACGGCCGTGGGGTAATCCATCCCGAACTTCTTCATGAAGAACGTGAACACGTCGCCCGCGGCGTGACACACGAAGCAGTAGTACATCTGCTTGCGCGGGATGACCGCAAAATTGCGGTGCGTCCCGCCGTGGAACGGACACGGACCGCGCCAGTCGGTCCCGGTGCGGCGGAGCTGCACGTGCTCCCCGATCACCTCGACGAGGTCCGCGGCATCGCGCACCTGCTCGACGACGTCGTCCGGGATCATCATGCGAGGTCCGCCACGGTGACGCCCGTGCCGCCCTCGCGCGGAGGCGCCAGGCGGTGTGCGGTCACGCGCCGGTCGGCGCGGAGCACGTCATTCACCACCTTCCGGAGGACCCCCGTGCCCTTGCCGTGGATGAGGCGGACCGCGGCGAGGTCGGCCAGGACCGCGTCGTCCACGGCCCGCTGCACCGCCTCCCGCGCTTCATCCGCCATCATGCCGCGGAGGTCAACCTCCGAGGCTCCGCTGCGGGGGGCGAGCTCAGTCGGGCGGTCAGGCGGTCGGGCGGTCAGGCGGTCAGCACCTGCGCGTACTGCCCTCACTGTCCCGCTTGTCTC
>DAINBS010000190.1:0-6485 GCA_036732805.1 Gemmatimonadales bacterium
GAACCGCCGCTCGATCGCCCGTTGCGCCTGGTCGGCGTCCTCGGCCTGGGCGACCGCCGCCCCGGGGGCGAGCACGAGTGCCGTGAGCGCGAGCATGGTGGCCGTGTGTTGCATGGGAGTCTCCTCTGGCAGGCCTTCGCGATCTCCATGGACGCTCACGTGGCGGACCGGCGACCGCAAGGGCGGGTGGCGCGGCCGGCGCCGGAAACGCAAAGGGGAGCGGCCAGCGCCGCTCCCCTCCGATGTTCCGGCCCGGTCACGCCCGGGCGTTCAGCTCCCCGCCTGCCGCCTGGCCGCCGCCTTCAGATCGTCGTTGGCCCAGATGGCGATTTCGACGCGCCGGTTCTGCTGCTGCCCCTCCGGCGTGGCGTTGCTCCCGATCGGCTGCACCTCGCCGTACCCCACGGCGCTCAGCCGGCTGGCTGCAACCCCCCGGGCCGCGAGGTACGTTGCCACGGCCGATGACCGCCGCAACGAGAGGTCCATGTTGTAGTCTTCGGTCCCGGTGGCGTCCGTGTGGCCCTCCACCATGATGTTCGTATCGTCGTACTTCTGCAGGACCTCGGTGAGCTTCACGAGCTGGGCCTGGGCATCCGGCCGCACATCGGACTTGTCGAAATCGAACAGCAGTCCGCCGGCGAACGTGATCTTGATGCCTTCGCCGATGCGCTCGATCTTGGCGCCCTCGATGTCCGCCAGGTCGCCCGCCTGCTGGTCCATGTAGTTGCCGATGATGGCGCCCGCGGCGCCACCCACCACTCCACCGATGATGGCGCCGGCGGCCGTGTTGCCAGTGGCCTTGCCGATTACCGCCCCGATCACCACTCCGCCACCCGCGCCCACGGCTGCGCCGGTCTGGGCCCTGGTTGCGCACCCGTACGACCCCACCACGAGGGCCGCCGTCACTCCAATTGTCAGCATGCGTCGCATACTCTGCTCCTTTGCCCTTGGGGAACAGGCCGCGCCCGCCCAACCGCGCGGGCCGGCCCACTCTTGTAAGGTACTCGCGCGGCCCGCGCGCCGAGAAGCCGCGGCCGCACTCTGGCCGTCCCGCCCGACAGCCCCTATCGTTGTGGCTGCGGGAGCAGGACGCCGACGACGGGGGAACCGGGATGACCGAGCCAGCCAGACGCAGGACCCCGCTTCAGAGGGCATGGCAGAACCTCGTCGTCCGATCGGCGGCGTACTACGTCGTCGTGCTCGGCGCGGGGGCCGCGGCGTGGTGGCTGTTCCCCGGACCCATGCAGGAGCTCCACACGGGGCTGCTGGGCGACCGCGTGGGCGCGGCAGGCCAGGCGGAACCCTCGTTCGTGGAGGCCATCAGTCGGCCGCTGTTCGACGCCCAATGGTCCACCGACATGCTGTCAGCCTCCGTGGCGATGATCGTCGCGGCGCTGTTCGCGCTCCCCGTCACGTGGGTCTACATCCTCACCCGCCAGAAGAAGGGGTTCCGCCAGTCGCAGGTGCACACCCTGGTCATGCTGCCCGTAGTCGTTGCCGGGGTGGTGGTGCTGGTGAAGAACAGCCTGGCCCTGGCGTTCAGCCTGGCCGGGATCGTGGCGGCGGTGCGGTTCCGCAATACGCTCGAGGACAGCAAGGACGCGGTCTACATCTTCGTGGCGACGGGAATCGGGCTGGCGGCTGGGGTGGATCTGCCCGTGGCCATCGCCCTGTCCATCCTCTTCAACCTCGTCGCCCTGGCCCTGTGGTATTCGGACCTCGGGCGCAGCTCCGCGGCGCTGGAAGGCGGGCTCGCCGAGCGGCGGCTGGAACAGGTCCGGGCCCACGTGAATCGCCCCAGCGGCTTCGTGCAGCGGCTCGACGAGGAGCTGCTGCAGGCCATGTCCGTCGAGCAGCTCGACGTGCTGGCGGAGCGGGCCCGGCGGCGTGGGCGGCGGCATGCGCCGGACGGGGACTCCGAGGAGCGATTCGACTCGCTGCTGCGCATCCGGACCACCGACGTGGATGCCGCGATGCAGGCCACCGAACCGCTCCTGGGCCAGTTCGTCAAGCGCTGGAAGTTCGGCTTCGTGGTGCACGAGAGCGACGGCACGCACGTGGTGGAGTACGCCGTCCAGCTCAGGAAGAGCACCATCCCTCAGGTGATGGCCGAAGCGCTCCAGGCGCGTGGCGGACCGACGCTCATCGCGGTGGACCTGAGTTGAGCGGGATAGACGGGATAAGCGGGATGAACGGGATGGGCAGGGACCTGTGGGTGGCGGCGATCCTGCTTGCGCTCGGTGCCGCTGACGTGCGCGCTCAGCCGGCCGTGCAACAGGCGGCTCCGCTGTTCGCCTCGGATGCGCCGCTCCACCTCCGGTTCGCGGGCGATCTGCGCACGCTGATCAACGACCGGGACTCGGTGGAGGCCACCGACCACCCGTTTACGCTGACGTATCGGGTGGGCGACGGGCCTCCGGTGTCCCTGGACGTCGATCTCCGGACCCGCGGGCACTGGCGGCGACAGCAGCGACACTGCGACTTCCCGCCGCTCAGGCTGGACGTGCCGCGCGGCAAGGCGCGCGAGACCCTGTTCGCGGGGCAGGACAAGCTCAAGCTGGTGACGCCCTGCAAGCCGGGCATGCGGGACTACGTGGAGTACATCCTGCGGGAGTACCTCGTGTACCGGGCGTACAACCTCCTCACGCCCCTGAGCTTCCGGGCGCGGCGAGCGCGTACGACCTACGTGGACACGACGGGGCGGAGAGATTCGATCATCACGGAGACCTTCCTGATCGAGGATGCGGCCGAGATGGCGGCCCGGAACGGCGGGGCGATCCTGGAGCTCCAGGGCGGCGAGTTCAGCCACATGGATTCGCTCCAGCTCGGACTCGTCGGGGTGTTCCTGTACATGATCGGCGGCACGGACTGGTCGCTCCGCGGGCTGCACAACATGGAGGTAGTCCAGGATTCGGAGCGAGGCAGGTTCTATCCCGTGACCTACGACTTCGACTTCACAGGGATCGTGAACACGGTGTACGCGCGACCGGATTCCCGGTTGCGGATTCCCTCGGTGCGCGCGCGACTCTACCGGGGGAGCTGCCTCTCCGAGGCCGACTGGAACGCCGTGTTCGACCGGTTCAGGGAGCAGCGCGGCGCGATCTACACGCTTTACGACAGCCTGCCGGGGCTGTCCGCCGGGTACGTCAGGGACAACCGCCGCTACCTGGACGAGTTCTTCCGGGTGATCGACGACCCGGAGCGGGCATCCCGGGAGCTGGTCCGGCGCTGCCGGGAGGCGGAGGGCATCTGACGGGCGGGGCGGGGGCCGTGGTCAACCGCCCAACCGCCCAGCCGCTCAACCGCCCGGGTTCAGCGTCGTGACGCTGCCGTCGCCGGCCACCACGCTGAACGTCCCGTTCTCCCACATCAGCGCCTGGAACGCGCCGAGGGCCTCGAGGTCCACGTCGATGGCGTACACGCGGCCTTCGTGGAGCCGGGCCACCTGCCCGATCTCCGTGTGCCCCACCACCATGGCGGTGGCACCGTAGAATGCGAGCAGGGTGTCCAGCTCCGCGGCCGTGGCCGCGGGATACCGGTCGTTCATCGGGTAGAGATACCCGCGGTACCAGAGCGGTCCGCTGCTTCCCAGGAGCAGCTTCGGGACTTCGTTGAACGTGAGCGCCACCGACGTGAGGTCGAGGCTTTCCCGGCCGATCGTGTTGAGGGTGTGGATGTCGAGACCACGGCCCACCAGCTCCGGCGCGAGTCCGGCGTGCGCGAACACGATGTCGTTGAGCTTGAGGACGATGGGCTTGCTCCGCAGCCAGCGGCCCAGCTCCATGTCGGGGCCGAACAAGTCCTGATACCGCACGCCCAGGTAGCGGACGATCCCGTTGGTGTATTTCTCGTTCACGTACCGCAGGTCGTCGCGCATCACCATCATCTCGTGGTTGCCCAGCACGACATGCACCTGTCCGCCGGCGTGGGCGGCCTCCTGCTCGAGCCGGTGCAGGAACCACAGGCACTCGGTCACGCGATTGCCCCGATCCACCACGTCGCCGAGCACCACCAGGTGCCCGGTGCCCCACGACCAGCGGCCCGCCGCGTCGATCACACCGGCCCCGGTCAGGAACGCTACCAGGGCCTCGTACTCGCCGTGGATGTCGCTGATGGCGAGGATGCGCGGCACCTTCGTCCACGTGTCCCGCGCGGGCGGGTACGCGTGGGCCGGGACGCGGTACTCGGTGGTCGAATCGCCGCACAGCCCGGCAAAGGCGAGCGTGTCGCGCGCCTCCAGGCGGGCGGTGGGCACCTGTCCCCCGCACAGGTAGAAGACGACCGCGTGCTGTCCGCCCGGGCAGTACACGTGCGGGCCGGCGTCCAGCGAGTCGGAGGCAACGGGTGGCACCGCGGACGAATCGGCGGCGGGACCGGTCGCCAGGGGTGACAGGAGAACGCCCGCGCCAAGGGCGAGCGGAAGAAGGCTGAGGTGTAGGCGTCGCATGGAGCCAGCTCCGGGGCTGGGGACTCGGGTGTCGGCTATGAAGTGGAATCTCGGGCCGGCGCACCCGGCGCGAAACCCCTTGGCCGGGATTGGGGCCGAGGCGCGCCGCCCCCGCGGGGCCGCGCCTGTGGGCGCGGGCTCAGGAGCGCTCGCGCTCCCGTGCCAGCAGCCGCTCCAGGTAGTCGATCCGTTCCTCGAGATCGGCGATCTTGCCGGCGTTGTCCTCGATGGCCGACCGCTCCAGCTGCGCCTCGTCGCGGGCGGCGGTCAGTTGTTTCCGGACCGCCTCCTCCAGCGCGCGGTGCCCGGCCAGCGGCCCCAGCTGGGCCTTCCGCGCCTTGAGATAGAGCGGAACGGCGGAGCCCCAGGCGACCAGGGCGAGGACCACCGCCGGCGGTGCGTCAAACTCGACACCCGTCCAGATCATGCCCGCCCCGAGCAGCAGCCGACCGACGATTGACCGGGTGATCTCCAGCATGGTGAGGGGAACGACCGCGAGGCGCCCGGACTCGGCCGGACTCGGTGGCGCGGCCTTTTTGGCCGCATATCCGCACTGCGGGCAGAACGTCGCCTCGGAAGAGGTGACGTTGCCGCATTCGGGGCACTCGATCAGGGCCATGCACCCGGCCTAGCGCCCGGGCGCGCCGCCGGACGGCGCCGCGCGGGCCGAGTCCACGATGGCCTTGACTTCGCGCAGCAGCCGCGGGCCGTCGTAGGGGATCCCGTCCTTGATCACCCACTCCACGCCGTTCGTGCGCGCTTCCCGTCCGTCGCGCATGGCCGTCGTGCCCCCGGCGTAGAGCACCTTGAGGTCTTCGATGGGGTTCCCATCCACCACGATGAGGTCCGCCAGCCAACCGGCGCGCACGCGCCCGAGCCGGGTTTCCTCGCCGAGAATCCTGGCGCCGTTTCCGGTGCAGTGCTCGATGATCTTGAGGGGGTGGAAGCCCGCCTCGGCGTGCAGCTCCATCTCGCGGATCAGGCCGAACCCGTACATCTGATAGATGAACCCGGCGTCATCGCCGCAGCCGATCACGCCCCCCTTGCGCTCGAAGTCGCGGAGGGCCGCCATCCAGATGCGGTAGTTCTCCTTCCAGTAGACCTCGTCGGTGCTGCTCCAGCCGATGAAGTACGACCCGTGGTTGGCGGGATCGGGCCGGAAGTACCACTCGAGCGACGGGTGCAGGTAGTCCCTGAACCAGGGCTGGGTCTGGGCCCGCTGGAGGTCGCGGCTCGCCTCGTAGATGTCCATGGTGGGCACCCACGCGACGTTGGCCCGCACCATCGCGTCGAGCACGGAGTCGAGCCGCGCGGGGTCGGCCTCGCGCCACAGGCGGCCCGCCCAGCGGAACCGGTCGGTTTCGTCGTTGTAGTTGTAGTCGCTCGGGAAATGCTGCCGCAGGTCGAGGATCGCGGCGTCGGGGATGCCGTACCAGTGCTCGATGCTGGTCGTCCCGAACCGGATGTCGTCCCAGGCGTTGGTTTCCTCGACCCCCACGTGGTGCGCGGTCCGGAGCCCCAGCTTCTTCGCCTCGTCCAGCGCCGCCTCCATGACGTCGCGCTCGACTCCCACGAACTTCACGCCGTCGACGCCGATCTCCTTGAAATGCCGGATGCGCTCGCGTGCCTCGGCCGCTGTGTGGGGGGCCGGGCGCTGGTTGAACATCGGGTACGCGTACAGGCGCGGGGCGACGATCCGCCCCGCCGCACTCTCGTTGCGCAGCCGTACGATCCCCGTGTCCGACTCGGGTCCCACCTCGCGCACGGTGGTGATGCCGTTGGCGAGCCAGAGCCTGAGGACGTAATCGTACCCGCCGAGCGAACGGCCCGACCGGCTGCTTTGCAGGTGTGCGTGGGCGTTGATGAGCCCGGGCAGCACGAACTTGCCCGTCGCGTCGATCTGGACGTCGCCCTCCGGACGCCGGCCCTGCCCGCGACCGAGCGCCACCGGGTCCAACGGGACCAGCGCGGCGATCGTGTTCCCTTCGAGCACGATGTCGAAGGGGCCGCGGGCCGGCGTGCCGTTGCCGTCCACCAC
>DAINBS010000191.1:0-6475 GCA_036732805.1 Gemmatimonadales bacterium
CGATGGCCGTGCCGTCCCCGACCGTCTTCTCCCGTCACCTCCACGCCAGGCCCCCGCACCGGCCGTTACATTGTCCCGGGTTCACGCGGACGCCATGGCCCTGCCGACTGAAGGATTCCTGTTCGAGTACGCCCCCGGCCGACTGCTGGTCGGCGAGGGGCCCTTCGAAGCGCTTCCCGAGCGCGCGCGGGACCGGCTGGCATGCTATGCGCCGGACTTCCGGCTCAGCGACCCGACACCCTGGCTGCACCCGGCCTCGGTTCACGAGACGACGCGTGCGGCGCTGCGCCGCGACATCGGAACGCCGCCCCGCCCCGTGGCCCGCTGGCAGGAACCCGACGCCGCGGCCTACGAGCGGGCGTTCACCGACGTCATGCGGCGCATCGCGGCGGGCAGCCTCGTGAAGGCCGTCCCGATCGTGCTGGAGAACGGTGAGTGGGAAACCGATCCCCGGTCGGCGGTCGCGGGACTCGTCGCTGCGGTGCTCGCGGCACCGGCCCCGAGCCTGGCGTATGGTCTCTGGGGACCGGACGGCGGCATGGTCGGCGCGTCCCCGGAGATCCTGTTCACGCACAGCGGCGCGTGCGTGCGGACCGTGGCCGTGGCGGGCACGTATCCGGCCGCACGGGCCAGGGACATCCTGAGCGATCCCAAGGAAGGCCGCGAACACCAGAACGTGGTGGACGACATCGCGCAGGCCCTGGCGCCGTTCGGCACGGTCACGGTGGGGACGCGCGGGACGCTCACCCTGCCTGGACTCGCCCACCTGAAGACCGACATCCACGTGACGGTTCCCGAGCCCACGGCGTTCATCGCCCTCGTCGAGGCCCTGCACCCCACCGCCGCGCTGGGCGTGTTCCCACGGTCGGCCGGGCTCTCGGTGCTGCGCGACGACGGCCCGCACGGCCGGGGACGCTTTGGCGCGCCGTTCGGCGTCGAGTGGCCGGACGGCCGCGCGAGCGTGCTGGTGGCCATCCGCAACGTGCAGTGGAGCGGAACCACGGTGCTCCTCGGCGCGGGCGCGGGACTCATTGCCGAGAGCCGCCTCGCGGCGGAGTGGGCGGAGCTTGCCCTCAAGCGGGCCACCGTGAAGAGCATGTTCGGGCTGTGAGCTTCGCGCGCGCGGCGGACCTCGTGACGGCGCTGACACACGCCGGGGTCGAAACCTGGTGCGTTTGCCCCGGCGGGCGGAACGCCCCCCTCGTGATCGTGCTCCAGCGGGCGCGCGGCATCACGGCGCTGTCGTTCCATGACGAGCGGTCGGCCGCGTTCTTCGCGGTTGGCCGCGCCCGGGCCACCGGCGCCCCCGTGGCCGTCGTCACCACGTCCGGCACCGCGACGGCGGAGCTGCTGCCCGCCGCGGTCGAGGCCTATTACTCGGGCATCCCGCTCGTCCTGGTGACGGCGGACCGACCACCGCGCTTCCGCGGGACGGGCAGTCCCCAGGCGATCGAGCAGGTGGGCCTGTTCGGGGAATACGCGCCCACGATCTTCGACGGCGCCACGGACGCCGACCGGCTGGACCTTGCCGAGTGGAACGGCCGCCGGCCCGTGCACGTCAACATCTGCTTTGACGAGCCGCTCGCCGACGGCGAGCCGCCCGCCCTCGATCTCGCGCCGGCGCGGATGGCACGCCCCGCGCCGGCCGCTGACCCGGCGCCGCTCGTCGGCATGCTCCGCAAGGCCCGGCGACCGCTGGTGCTGCTCGGACCGCTGGATGCGACCGACCACGCCGGCGTCCGCGACTTCGTCGTCCAGCTCGGCGCGCCGGTCTTTGCCGAAGCCGCGTCGGGCCTGCGCGAGGACGCGGCGCTCGCCCACATCCGGATCACGTCGGGGGAGCGGGCACTGCGATCCGCCAGGTTCGATGCGGTCTTCCGCATCGGCGGTGCACCCACGCTGCGGTTGTGGCGGGATCTCGAAGCGCGCCGGCCGGACGTGCCCGTGTGTTCCGTGGATCGCACGCCGTTTCCGGGGCTCACCGGCGGCACGCACGTAATGGCGGAGCCGGGAACGCTGCTCGGCGCCGCAACACCGGACCTCGTCGCGGACGCCGCGTGGCGCGACGACCTGCTCGCGCGCGACCGCGCGCGGCAGGTGGCGCTGGACACGCTCTGGATTGCCCACCCGCGGGCGGAGCCTGCGATGGTCCGCGCGCTGTCGGCCCTGGTACCCGCGGGATCGCTGGTCTATCTCGGCAACAGCCTCCCCATCCGCGAGTGGGATCTCGCCGCCGTCCGCAGCGCCGGGTCATGGATCGTGGGCGTCAGCCGCGGCGCCAACGGCATCGACGGCCAGCTGTCCACGTTCTTCGGCATGTGCGCGCCGGGCCGCGCGCACTGGGCCCTCGTTGGCGACCTCACGGCGCTCTACGATCTGGGAGCGCCGTGGATCCTGCCGCGGCTCGCCACCGGCCCCATCCGCATCGTCGTCGTGAACAACGGCGGCGGCCAGATCTTCCGGCGGCTGTTCCCCTACCCGGAGATACGCAACGAGCACGCGGTCACGTTCGACCGGTGGGGGGAGATGTGGGACATCGCGTACCAGCGCTGGGACGTCGTCCCGTCCGAGGCCGCCCTGCCCGACCGCGTAATCATCGAGGTGGCGCCCGATACCGCCGCCACCGACGCCTTCTGGCGCGCGTACGACGCGCTGGACTGAGCGCGCCATGCTCTGGTGCCTGCACGGGTTCCTGGGGAGCGGCGCCGACTGGGACCTGCTGCGCGCGTCCTGGCCGGCGGATCTGCCGCCGCTCCGCACGCCGGACCTGTTCGCGGCGCCGCCCCAAGACGCCTCGCTCCCCGCGTTCGGCGAGCGCTTTGCCGCCGCGGCCGCCGCGGTGGATCCCGCACCCGTGCTCCTCGGTTACTCGCTGGGAGGCCGGCTCGCGCTGCACGCCCTCCTTGCGCGGCCGGCGTTGTGGCGCGGCGCGGTGATCGTCTCGACCCACCTGGGGCTCTCCGACCGGCCGGCCCGCGCCACCCGGCTGGCCGACGATACCATCTGGACCCGGCGCTTCCGCGAAGACCCGTGGGCAACCGTGATGCGCGACTGGAACGCGCGCGACGTGTTCGGCGGGCGGGAGCAGACGCTGCCGCGCGACGAAGCGCGCTACGACCGCGCCGCGCTGGCCCACGCGCTCGACGCATGGTCACTCGGCCGCCAGGAGGACCTGGCCCCTCGACTGCCCGCGCTCACGGCCCCCATCCTCTGGATCGCCGGCGCCAACGACCGGCGCTACGTGACCCAGGGGAAGCGCGCCGCGAACGCGGCGCGCAGCGTGACGTTCGTCCAGGCCCCCGGTGCGGCGCACCGGGTGCCGTGGGAGGCCGCGGAGTGGTTTTCCCAAACGGTAATGGGGTTCGTGAGGGAGTTGGCGGTTGGCAGTTAGCGGTTTGCGGTTACCGCCAACTGCTAACCGCTGACCGCTAACCCGGCTAGTTTCCCCACCCCAACGCACACGCAGGACGTGCCATGCCCAGCCCGGAAACCTGGATCCCGATCAAGCCGTTCTCCGACATCCGCTACGAGCGCACGCGCGACGGGATCGCCAAGATCACGATCAACCGGCCCGAGGTGCGGAACGCGTTCCGGCCGCTCACCGTGCGCGAGATGCAGGAGGCGTTCGCGCTGGCCCGGGAGGACGGTGAGATCGGCGTCGTGATTCTCACGGGCGAAGGGCCCGAGGCGTTCTGCTCGGGCGGCGACCAGCGCATCCGGGGCGACGCGGGCTACGTGGACGAACAGCAGGGCGGCACGATGCGGCTGAACGTGCTGGACCTCCAGAAGCAGATCCGCTCGCTGCCCAAGCCCGTCGTGGCGATGGTGGCGGGCTACGCCATCGGCGGCGGGCACGTGCTGCACGTCGTGTGCGACCTCACGATCGCGGCCGACAACGCGCGGTTCGGGCAGACCGGCCCCAAGGTGGGCTCGTTCGACGGCGGGCTGGGGTCGAGCTACCTGTCGCGCATCGTGGGCCAGAAGAAGGCGCGCGAGATCTGGTTTCTCTGCCGGCAGTACGACGCCCGGCAGGCGCTCGAGATGGGCCTGGTCAACACGGTCGTTCCCCTGGCGCGGCTCGAAGAGGAAGCCCTCGTCTGGTGCCGCGAGATGCTCCAGCACTCGCCGCTCGCCCTGCGGATGCTCAAGGCCGCGCACAACGCCGACTGCGACGGCCAGATCGGCCTGCTCGACCTGGCGGGACACGCCACCCTGCTCTACTACATGAGCGAGGAGGCGCAGGAGGGCCGCAACGCCTACAACGAGAAGCGGAAGCCCGACTTCTCGAAGTTCCCGCGCCTGCCGTGAGCCCGTCCCGCGCCGGGGCCGTGCTGCTCGCGGCGCGGCCCAAGACCCTGAGCGCCGCATTCGTGCCCGTCATGGCGGGCACGGCGCTCGCCGCGGCCGCGGGACTCCCCGTCCGCTGGCCCCTCGCCCTTCTCGCGGTCGCGGGAGCGGGCGCCATCCAGATCGGCACCAACCTCTACAACGACGTGCTCGACCACGAGCGCGGGGCCGACACCCACGAGCGGCTGGGCCCGGTCCGGGTGACGCAGGCGGGACTGCTCGCGCCATGGCAGGTGCGGCTCGCCGCCGGTACGAGCTTCCTGGTCGCGGTCGCCTGCGGCATCCCGCTCGTGCTCGCGGGGGGCTGGCCCATCCTGGTGCTCGGCCTGCTCTCGCTGCTGTTCGGCTACGCGTACACCGGCGGACCCCTGCCCCTCGCGTACAACGGACTCGGCGAGGCCTTCGTGATGCTGTTCTTCGGGTTCGGCGCGGTGGGCGGCACGTTCTGGCTCCACACCGGCCGGCTGATCCCCGCGGTCGCCGTCGCGGCCCTCCAGGTCGGGTCCCTCGCCTGCGCGCTGCTCTCGGTGAACAACCTGCGGGACGTGGAGGAAGACGGACGCGCCGGCAAGGGCACGCTGGCCGTCCGGCTGGGCACCCGGTTCGGCCGCGCGGAAATCGTGACGTTTGCGGGCGGTCCGTTCGTGATCGGCGGGATCTGGGCCCTGGTCGAGCACCCCCTCGCGGCACTGCTCCCGTTCCTGGCACTGCCGCTCGCGCTGAGCGTGTTCGCCATCGTGCTGCGGGAGCCCCCGGGACCGCGCTACAACGCGGCGCTCGCGCGCACGGCCGCCCTCCAGCTCGCGTTCGGCGCCCTGCTCAGCCTCGGTCTCGTGCTGTGATCGACTGGCACAGCCCGTCCACCGAGATCCTGCTCAACCCCCGGCTCCCACCCGCCGACGCCGAGCGGGTGAGAGCGCTGATCGCGCGGGTCCCGCTCGACGGACATGTCTGGGTCACCACGTCGGGCTCGACAGGGCGGCTCAAGCCCGTGGCCCTGAGCAAGCGGGCCGTGCTCGCGTCCGCGGCCGCGGTCAACGCCCACCTGGAGAGCGATGCCCGTGACGTGTGGCTCAACGCGCTGCCTGCGTTTCACGTCGGCGGCCTGGGCATCCACGCGCGCGCACACCTGAGCGGCGCGGCGGTGGTCACCCTCGAGCGCTGGGACCCGACGGTCTTCAGTGCCCGGCCAACGGCCAACGGCCAACGGCTATCGGCCAACGCCACCCTCACGTCCCTCGTCCCGGCGCAAGTGTTCGATCTCGTGCGGGCGGGGGTACGGCCGCCCGCGTCCCTGCGCGCCGTGGTGGTGGGCGGCGGAGCGTTGGCGCCCGACCTCCATGCCCAGGGTCGCGCGCTCGGCTGGCCGCTGCTGCCGAGCTACGGAGCCTCGGAGTGCGCGTCGCAGATCGCGACCGCGGAGGTCGCTTCGCTCGAGAGCACCACGTTCCCGCCGCTCCGCCTCCTCCCGCACGCCGAAGCGCGGACGGACGCGGATGGTCAGCTCGAGATCCGGAGCGACGCTCTGTTCACCGGCTATGCCACCGAGAGGGGACTCGATGATCCCAAGCGGGATGGCTGGTGGCGCACGGACGATCTGGGCACCGTTTCCGGTCGCATGCTCACCGTGTACGGCCGCGCCGATGACACGGTGAAGGTCGGTGGGGAGCTGGTGAACCTCGCGGCCCTCGAGGCGCGACTCGCGGGCGTCCTTGCGGCGGTGGCCCCGGGCGTGGACGCCGCGCTCGTTGCGGCGCCCGACGAACGGCTGGGCCGAGCGATCGGGCTCGCGGTCGCGACGACCGATGCGGACGTCGTGTCACGCGTCGAGCAGGCCTTCAATGCCGCGGTGCTGCCCTTCGAGCGGGCACGGGTGACGTTCGCGGTTCCGGAGATCCCGCGGTCTCCTTTGGGCAAGGTGCGGCGCGATGCGCTGCGCGGCGAAATGAGAACGGCGGGATGAACCGGCGGGATGGCGGGATGGTGCACCATCCCGCTTCATCCCGCCGCCTCTTCAGCCCGCCGCCGCTTCATCCCGCCGCTTCTTCATCCCGCTGCTTCTTCATCCCGCCGTTTTCATCCCGCCGCCCCTACTGCACGCATCTCCCCTTCGGATCCGGCTTCGGCT
>DAINBS010000192.1:0-2747 GCA_036732805.1 Gemmatimonadales bacterium
TCCCAGAAGGACGTCCTGGCGGTCATCGAGTAGCTCGCGCCGCCCCGAAACCGGTCGATGTGACGAAAGCCTCGAAAGAACGCCTCCTGCACCAGGTCCTCCACGTCCTCGCCGGCGCCGGCCGCCCCCAGGAAACGGGCCACCGCCCGCACATGGCGCCGGACCAGCTCGGTGGCCGCCGCCTGATCCCCGGCGCGCCACCGGGCGATGAGTGCGGCGTCGTCTGGTTCCGGCCCCGGCGCCGTGGCGGTCACGATGTGGAAGACGGTGGCACGGGACGGATGTTAAGGTGCGGCGGGAGAATCAGCGCGCCGGCGCCTCGGCGGGCGGCCGGCCCAGGCGGTCCATGAGCATCCGCCCGATCGCATCGATGCTCCGCATCCCCCCAAACCCCTCGGCGCCGGGCCCGCCCGCGAACAGCGGCACCAAGGCCGCCGTGTGGTCGTGGGTCGCGTATCGCGCCGCGAACGCGCCGGTCGAGTCCTCGACCACCGCCAGGCCGCCGGTCTCGTGGTCGGCGGTCACGATCACCAGCGTCTCGGGGCGCCGGGCGCAGTAGTCGAGCGCCACCGCGACGGCGCGATCCAGGTCGAGCACCTCGGCCGCCACGGCAGCCAGCGGGGCGTTGTCGTGCTCCCGCCAGTCGGGTTGCGACCCCTCGACCAGCAGGAAGAACCCGTCCGGATCCCGGTCGAGCACCTGGAGTGCCGCCGCCGTCATCTCCGGCAGGGTGGGCGCGCGCGTGTCGAACGCCGGCATGCCGTCGCGCGCGAAGAGGCCGACGAGGGTCGCGACGGTGTCCAATGCCAGACCGCGGAATGCCTCGGCGGTCTCGACCACGGCCGCGCGCCGGCGCAGATCCGCCAGCAGGTTGGCGCTGTCGGAGCGCACCGCGGGATCGAAGAACCGCTGCCCGCCGCCCAGCATCACGTCGAGCCCCTGCCCCATCATCTGCCGCGCGATCTCGAACTGCTGGCCCCGGTCCGGCACGTGGGCCGCGAAGGCCGCTGGGGTCGCGTGGGTGACGGACGACGTGACGACGAGCCCCACGGCCATGCCGCGCGACTTGGCCAGCTCGAGCACCGTACGCACCGGCTGGGAGTCGGGTCCCACGCTGATGGCACCGTTGTACGTGTGGATGCCGGCCGCGAGGGCCGTGGCCGACGCCGCGCTGTCCGTGATCCGGCCACGGCCCTCCCGGGTGTCCACGAGCCCCGCCACCGGCAGTTGTTCCACCGCCAGGGCATCGGCCGCCACCCGCGCCGCGGTCCAGGCCCCGACGCCCGTCCCGTCACCAATGAAGAGGATGATGCGCGGAGGCGCCTCCTGGGCGGTCGCCGGATCGGCGACGGCCGCA
This sequence comes from Gemmatimonadales bacterium, assembly GCA_036732805.1. Lineage (GTDB taxonomy): Bacteria > Gemmatimonadota > Gemmatimonadetes > Gemmatimonadales > GWC2-71-9 > JAOTWJ01. Next base: position 1,358 of record DAINBS010000192.1, read on the forward strand.
ATGGCGAGGAATGCTGCGAGTGCCGGCCAGCGACACCTCGAGATCACGCGGCCTCCAACGGGTTGCGGTCGGCGCGAAACCTCGCAGGCCACAGAGAGAATGTCCAATGACCACAGAAGCGAATGTCCAATGTCCAACACGGAATGTCGAATGGCCAAGGAGCCTCCTTGGACGTTCCCTGTTGGACATTGGACATTCGCTCTTCCCTTGGCCATTGGACATCCGGCCGCTACTTTCCGAACGAACGTTCGGGAAACGATGCCACACGCCCCCTTCGATGAGCGGCTCGACGCCCTGCTCCGCGTCGCGGCCGAGGTCTTTGCCCGCAAGGGCTACCACGCCACGACCATGCGCGACCTGTCGCGCGCGTCGGGGATGAGCCTGGCCGGCATGTATCACTACGTCCCCGGCAAGGAAGACCTCCTGTACCTCATCCAGCGACGCTGCTTCCAGAGTGTCCTCGGCGACGTCCAGGAGGCCATCGCGCAGGTGACGGACCCCATGGAGCGGCTCCGGACGTTCGTGCGGCGTCACCTGGAGTTCTTCGCCGCGAACATGAACGAGATGAAAGTCCTGTCGCACGAGGCCGAGAGCCTGACGGGCGACCACGCGCGCGAGATCCTGGACCTGAAGCGCCGCTACGCCCAACTGCTCCAGCACACGATTGCCGGCGCCAGCGGCCGGCACCCCAGCGTTGCCGCCTATGCGCTGTTCGGCATGATGAACTGGATCTACACCTGGTACCGCCCCGACGGCACGCTCGGCCCCACCGAGTTGGCCGACACGATCGCGGAGCTGTTCGTGCACGGCGTCCATGGAGCGGCGGCAACGCCGCGCGGTGCCGCCTGACCCCGACGCGCCCACCATCGCAGGACGACCGGAGGAGTCCGTGACGGATGCCGCAACGCGCGCCCCTGGCGAGCAGGAGCTGATCGACCGGATCGCCGGAGGGTTCATGGTCGAGTCCGAAGAAGACATGACCCCGGGCTACAAGAAATCGCTCATCACCCAGCTGATGGTCCAGGGCGACACGGAGCTGATGAGCGCCCCGGCGTACTACCTGGCCTCCCGCGACGCGCCCAGCATCAACAGCCGCATCGCGGTGACCGCCATCGTCCATGACGAGCTGGGCCACGCCAACATCGCGTACCGCATCCTGGAGGACCTGGGCGTGGACAAGCACTGGCTCATGTACGGACGCCAGCCGCACGAGTTCAAGCACCCGTACGGATTCGATCAGCCGCTCGAGAACTGGGCCGAGATGGTCGTGGCGAACGGGTTCTTCGACCGGGCGGGCATCACGCTGCTGGCCGACGTGCACCAGCATACGAGCTACGGGCCGCTCAAGCGCGCGCTGGTGAAGGTGGACCGCGAGGAGGTGCTCCACCCC
>DAINBS010000192.1:2757-6472 GCA_036732805.1 Gemmatimonadales bacterium
CGTCTGGCTACGCCGCCTGTCATTGGTGCCATGTGATGGCGCATGAGTCCTTCGAGGACCCCGAAATCGCGGCGGTGATGAACGAATTTTTCGTCAATGTGAAGGTGGATCGCGAAGAGGTGCTGCACCTCCGGCACGGCGAGTCGTGGATGAAGCGGCTCGCCAAGGCGGGCGGCGACGTGAAGGCGGCCCTCCAGCGCGCGGTGGACTGGATGTTCCCGATGACGCTCGAATGGTTCGGGCTGCCCGATCACCTGAAGCGCCACAGCGGCCAGCTGGTGTACCGCCTCAAGGGCAAGACGAACGACGAGCTGCGGCAGACATGGATGGCCGCCACCGTGCCCCTCTGCGAGGGAATCGGGATCAAGGTGCCCGCGCACTGGGATGCCGCCACCCAGCAGTACGCGATCGACTACCCGTTCCCGTGCCAGTACGACCCCCAGGCCAAGCGCTGGCTGTTCGACGAGCCGCTCACGTGGGAGCAGGTGTTCGACCGCTGGAAGGCCCGCGGCCCCATGAACGAGCGGTACGTGGACATGCTCCAGGGTGCATTCCGTGGCTGGCGTGCCAACTGAGGCGCAGATCTGGGATGCCCTCCGGGGCGTCACCGATCCCGAATACCCGCTCTCGATCGTGGACTTGGGCATGGTGTACGACGTGCGGGCGCGGGACGGTGCGGTGCACGTGGACATGACGTTCACGTCCATCGGCTGCCCGGCCATCGACATGATGGTCCACGACGTCAAGGAGGCCGTGGGATCCCTGCCTGCGGTGAAGGCTGTTGACGTGGACGTGGTGTGGGACCCGCCCTGGAGCAAGGCGTGCATCTCCGAGCGGGGCCGGCGCGTGATGGCGATGTACGGTGTGGTGTGTTGAGAGGCGGGCAGGCGGACAGAGAACGGAGCGTGGGATGGCGGTGCTGCCGGTCTACGAGGTGTTCGCGCGGGCCAAGCACGACGAGCCCCTGAAGCACGTGGGCAGCGTCAACGCGGCGGACGACGAGCTGGCCAAGGCGTACGCGTGGACGCTGTACGACGAGGAGAGCTGGGTGGAGATGTGCGTGGTGCCCCGGGCGGCGATCGTCCCGATCACGGCGCACGGCAGGCTCCCGGTGTGGGGGAACTGACCTTGGAGAGAAGCGGGGCAGCGGGGCAGAGATGAGCAACGCCGTGGTGCGGGAATTCGAATCGCTCGAGGGCATGCCGACCGCGACGGCCGAGGGGCTGCACAACCTCCTCTGGGCCCTCGCGGACACCAAGCTGCTGCTCGGCTACCACTACGGGGAGTGGACGTTCGGGACCCCGGAATTGGAGGCCGCGGTCGCGAGCTGCTCGCTCTCGCAGTCCGAGCTGGGCCACGCGCGGCTGCTGCACGCGCTGCTCAAGAAGCACTGGGGCGACGATGCCGAAACGGTGGCGGAGCGCCGCGAGCCCGCCGAGTTCGCCAACATCGCGTTCCTCGATCAGCCGGTGGACGGCTGGCCCGCGTTCGTGGCGATGAACGCCGTGGTGGACCTCGCCGCCACGCGGGTGCTGGCGACGCTGCAGGGGTCAGCGTTCAAGCCGCTGCGCATGAGCGTGGACAAGATGCTGGACGAGGAGCGCCACCACGCCCACCACGGGCGCGGTTGGTTCCGCACGCTCGGCCGCCGCGGTGGCGAGGATGCCGAGCAGTTGCGGGTGGCCGCGGGCAACGCCTTGGCGACCGTGGCGGTCTGGCTCGGCCCGCCGGACGATCCCGGCGATCGGGCCCTCGTGGCGGCCGGCATCCGGAACCGGCCGGCCCTCGAGGTGCTCGCGGCGCTCGCGGACGACCTCCGCCAGCTCGCCCTGGAGGCCGGTGTGGGCGTGCCGGCGCCGGTCCCGGCGGTCTTCAACGGCTGGAACCCCCGGACGCGGCGCGCCGCGGGGAGCACGGGACCGGCCGACGACATCCTGTTCCACCTGCGCGGCGACGCGAACGCGCTGTTCAAGGTCGGCGAATGACGAGCGCCGCCAAGGTCTGCCCGTTCTGCGGCTCGCGGGACACGGTCAAGGAGGCCGACTTCGGCACGTCGCTCATGGTGAACCGGCATCACTGCCGCCACTGCAATACGTTCTTCGAAGCGGTAAAATGGGGCGACCGCGACGACGAGCTGGATCTACCCGCATTCCTGAAGGGTGCCCCGACGAGCCCCCGTGTTCGCGAGTGAACTCGCGGCTCGGCACCGGCCCGTGAACGGGACAACCGTGTCCGCGTCAGCGGAGGACGCCGAGCCGCGGCTTCAGCCGCGCACGGACGCGCACCAAGACGAAGTGATCCTGAAACACCGATTCTACACCTGGAGGAAGTACCCGCATGACTGACTGGGGCGCACCGACGGACAAGACGCTGGTCGAGTACCGGGTCGAGGGCGGCATTGCCGTCTTCGAGCTGAGCGATCCGCCGGCCAACACCTACACGTACAACATGATGCGGCAGCTCGACCAGGCCATCCTCACGGCCCGCATGGACGACAGCGTCCACGTGATCGTGCTGCGCGGCAAGGGCGACAAGTTCTTCTCGGCGGGCGCCAACATCTCGATGCTGAACGAGGTGACGCCCCGGTGGAAGTACTTCTTCTGCCTCCACGCCAACGAGACGCTGAACCGCTTCGAGCACACCCCCAAGCTCGTGATCGGGGCGCTGAACGGGCACTGCGTGGGCGGCGGGCTCGAGATTGCCATGGCGTGCGACCTCCGGCTCGCGGCCAAGGACGCGGGCAAGATCGGGCTCCCGGAGGTCACCCTGGGCGTGCTCCCGGGCACCGGCGGCACCCAGCGGCTGGCCCGCATCGTGGGCAAGTCGAAGGCCATCGAGATCATGGCCACGGGCGCCCTGTTCTCGTTCGAGGACGCCAAGGCCATGGGTCTCGTGAATGACATCCTGCCCAGGGCCACGTTCTGGGACGACGTCATGACGTACGCGAAGCAGTTCGTCCCGCCCAACAAGGCGTCCAAGGCGGTGGGCCACATCAAGCGCGCGGTCTGCTCGGGCCTCGAGGTGCCGTTCGAGAGCGGTCTCGCCATCGAGCGCGAGCTGCAGCAGCAGCTGTTCCAGAGCGGGGACGCCAAGGAAGGCATCTCGGCGTACGTAGAGAAGCGCACGCCCGCCTTCAAGGGCGCGTAGTGCGCACCGAGCTCTTCATCGGCAACGAGTGGCGGGCCGCAACCTCGGGCGATGCGTTCGAGGTCGTGAACCCCGCCACCGAAGAGGTGCTGGCGCACGTCCAGCACGCGGGCCCCGCCGACGTGGATGCGGCCGTGGTCGCCGCGCGCGGCTGCTTCGAGAGCGACGCCTGGCAGGGCCTGTCCGCGCGCAGGCGCGGTGCCCTGCTCTACCGGGCGGGCGAGCTGCTGGAGCAGCGGGTGGAGGAGATGGCGGCGCTGGAGACGCGCCAGAACGGCAAGCCGCTGTTCGAGTCCAAGATCGATGTCGCCATGACCGCCGAGTCGCTCAAGTACTACGGGGGCTGGACCGACAAGTACGCGGGGAGCCTGGTGCCGGTCGAGAACGGCGACTTCGTGTTCACCGACCGCGTGCCGCTGGGCGTGGTGGGCGCCATCGTGCCGTGGAACTTCCCACTGAACATCGCGAGCTGGAAGTTCGCGCCCGCGCTGGCGGCGGGCTGCACGGTGATTCTCAAGCCCGCGTCCGAAACGCCGCTCACCGCGCTGCTCATGGCGGAGATCCTGCT
>DAINBS010000193.1:0-6432 GCA_036732805.1 Gemmatimonadales bacterium
TGATCCACGACCGGCTGGCGGGGGTCGAGTTCATCTCGGTGAACACTGACGCGCAGGCCCTCCTGAACAACCAGGCCGACATCAAGGTGCAGATCGGCAAGAAGCTCACCCGGGGGCGCGGCGCGGGCGCTCGGCCGGAGATTGGCCGGCAGGCCATCGAGGAGAACCGGGACGACGTCCTCCACGTGCTCGAGGGGGCGGATCTCGTGTTCGTCACCTGCGGCATGGGGGGCGGCACGGGCACGGGGGCCGCGCCGATCATCGCGCAGCTGGCCCGCGACGTGGGCGCGCTCACGGTGGGCATCGTGACCCGACCGTTCCTGTTCGAGGGGCGCAAGCGCCAGCGGCAGGCCGAGATCGGCATCGCCGAGATGCGCAAGCACGTGGACACGATGATCGTGGTCCCGAACGAACGGCTGCTCGCGGTCGTGGGCAAGAACGTGCCCTTCCAGGAGTCGCTCAAGAAGGCGGACGAGGTCCTCCTGCACGCCACGCAGGGCATCTCCACGCTGATCAGCGTCACCGGCCTCGTGAACGTGGACTTCGCCGACGTCCGCACGGTCATGCAGAACGGCGGGTCGGCCCTCATGGGCACCGGCATCGGCCGCGGCGAGGACCGCGCGCTCGAGGCGGCCCAACAGGCCATCTCGAGCCCGCTGCTCGACGACGTCTCGATCGGCGGGTCCACCGGCGTCCTGGTCAACATCACGGGCGGCGAGGACCTCACCATCGGCGAAGTGACCCAGGTGAGCGAAATCATCCACGACGCCGCGGGCGACGACGCCGAGATCATCTTCGGCGCGGTGCACGACCCGGCGATGGCCGGCGAGGTCCGGGTGACGGTGATCGCCACCGGCTTCGACAAGCAGCACCTGGCCGGGCACGAGGGCGGCCTCGGCCGCGGCGCGCCCAACGTGCTGCCGTTCCCCCAGCGCGCGTCGCGCGGCTCGGGCGTGGTGCGGCCCGTGGCCCCGCCGGCTACGCGGCCGTCGGCGCCGACCCCGCAGGAGCCGCCGCAGCCCGACGTGGCCGAAATGGAGATCCCCACCTTCATCCGCCGGCAGATGGACTGATGCCGCGGGACGCGAGGCGGACACTCGGCGCAGGAGTCGTGGTGGTGGTGCTCGTGGCGCTCGTCTGGGGTGCGGCGGGCACGGAGCGGCTGCCTGCGCTCGCCCCGATCGTCGTGACGCGGTCGTTCATCGAGTACGCCGACACCGTGCGGCGGAACGAGACGCTGTCCGAGCTGTTCGCGCAGCAGGGCATCGGCGGCGCGGAGCTGTTTGGCGTGCTCGACGCGCTCGACGGGCTCAATCCGCGGCGCGTGGTCGAGGGAACGGTGTTCGAGTTCGCGACGCCGGTGGGCGGTACGTCCCCCGAACGGGTCCGGGTCCGGCTGAACGACGACGTGTTCCTCATCGCGGAGCGGGACACGACGGGATGGCGCGGCAGCCGGGAGGAGATCACGTGGACGATCGCGTCCGCGCGGGTGACCGGCACGGTGCAGTCGTCGCTCTACGAGACCATCGACGACCTGGTGCCGGACACCCTGCTCGACGCCCAGAACCGCGGGATCCTCGTGGACAACCTGGCGGACGGGATCTACGGGTGGGTCATCGACTTCACCCGCGACATCCATCCGGGCGATCCGTTCACGGTGGTGTTCGAGTACCTGACGTCGTCCATCGGCGAGCGGCGCTACGGCCGCGTCCTCGCCGCCAGCGTGTACACGGCGAAGGTCGAGCACACCGCGTACGTCCTGACGGACGCCGAGGGACGGAACGCGTACTACGACGCGGACGGCAACTCGCTGAGGCGCGCGTTCCGGATGTACCCGGTCAAGTTCCGGCGCATCTCGTCGGGCTTCAGCCGTTCCCGCTTCCACCCGGTGCTCAGGACCAGCCGGGCGCATCTCGGCACGGACTACGCCGCCGGCATGGGGACGCCCATCGAAGCCACGGCCGACGGCACGGTGATCCGCGCGGGCCGCTGGGGCGGCTACGGCATCATGGTGGGCCTGCGCCACGCGCGCGACATCGAGACGCGGTACGCCCACATGTCCCGGCTCGCGCCGGGCATCCGCGCGGGCGTGCGGGTCCGGCAGGGTGACGTCATCGGCTTCGTGGGCATGACCGGCCTCGTGTCCGGGCCGCACGTGCACTACGAGTTCCTGAAGAACGGCCGTCATCTCAACCCGCGCAGCGTGGACCTCGGCGATGGCGAGCCGGTGCCGAAGGCGCGGCGCGCCGAGTTCGACGCGGTGCGGGAGACGTTCGACCGGTTCCTCGGGCGCGAAGCCGCGGCGCTGGCCCGCTCGGACTGATCCCCCACCGGCGCTCCGGGTACCACAACCCGTGCAGCTCTATCCCGCGCTCGACATCCGCGCCGGGCGGTTGTCCCGCGCCGCTGGCGACGCGGACCCGTACCTGCTGCTCAGGCAATGGCATGCCGCCGGCGCGACGTGGGTCCACGTCGCGGATCTCGACCACGCCTTCGACGCCGGCCGCAATACCGCGCTCGTGCGCGCGCTCTGCGCCGCACCCGCCCCGCACATCCAGCTGGGTGGCGGCCTGGTGGAGGGCGAGGTGAGCGACGCACTGGCCTGGGGAGCACGACGTGTGGTCGTGGGCGCGCACGGCGCGGCCGGGTTGGCGGCGCTCGTGGCCGCGCACGGGAGCGAGCGGATCGCGCTCTCGCTCGATCTGCGCGAGGGCCTCGTGGAACGGCCCGCTGGCGGCACCCTGGGGTCACCCGAGGCGGTGCTCGACGCGGCCGTGGCGGCGGGCGTCCGTACCGTGGTCGTGCGCGACCTGATCCGCGACGGCCGCCTCGCCGGCGTGGCCCTGGAGGCCGGCCGGGCGCTGCTGGGCCGCGGCGCGGACGTGATCGTGGCCGGCGGAATCGCGTCGCTCGACGACCTGCGCGCCGTGCGCGATGGGGGGCTTGCCGGGGCCATCGTAGGGCGGGCCCTGCTCGAGGGGCGGTTCTCGGTGGAAGAGGCCCTCGCATGCTGTGGGTGATCGCCGCCATCGCGGCGAGCGGCGTCGCGGTGTGGGCCTATCTCTACCGCGAACGGCTGGGGCCGGCAGGCCTCGGGCTGGCCGGCCTGCGGACGCTGGCCTTCGTCGGCATTGCCGCACTGCTTGCCAACGTTGCGCTCGGCCGCCGCGTCGGCGCCGGCCCCACCACGGTGCTGCTCGACGCGTCCCTGAGCATGCAGGGTGGGAGCCGGCCGTGGCAGACCGTGCTCGACACGGCGCGAGTACTCGCGGGGAGGGACGGCCTGGTACTGCGGTTTGGCCGGGAAGCGGCGCCGTTCGATTCGGGCCCGCCCACCGCGGGTGCCTCCCGCCTGGGCGACGCGCTGCGTGTGGCGGCCGCCCGCGGCGGGCCGGTGGTGGTGCTCACGGATGGCGAACTCGACGACTGGGAGACGCTGCCCGAGGCCGCGCGCCAGCGGGCCCAGCTGATGGTCCTGCCGCGGGACTCGGTGCCGGGCCTTGCCGTGACCGAGGTCGTGACCCGCGACCGGGTGCTGACCGGCGACTCCGTGACCATCACGCTCGAGGTCGCCACCTGGAGCGGACTCGCGGACACGATGGGCGTGCTGCGGGTGCGCGCTGACGGCCGGGATCTGCTCCGCCGCCCCGTGCCGGTACCGGCGGGCGCGGGGCGCGGACGGCGCTCGGTGGTGCTCGCGCCGGGCAGCCTCCCGCCCGGGGTCCACGTGCTCGACGTGTCCATCACGGCCGACGGCGATCCCACCGAGCGCGACAACCTCCGCCAGCGTGTCATCGAGATCACGGCCCTTCCGGCGGCCGTGGTCGTCGCCGACCCGGTGGATTGGGAGGCGCGGTTCCTCACCCGGGAGCTTGCCGATCTGGTGCCCGGCGGGCTCGAGGCGTTCGGCCATCTGGGCGCGGACCGCTGGGTGGATCTGCGTACGCAACGGGTGGTGCCCGCGGAGCGCGTGGCGCGGCTCCGCCGCGGCGCCGCGCTCGTCGTGACGCGTGGGGCCGCGGCCTCGGGCCGCCGCACCTGGCGGTGGATCGGTGGTGAGGGCGGGCTCGGCGGCGACTGGTACGTAACGGCCGACCTCGCCGCCTCCGCGCTCGTTCCGCGGCTCGCGGGCGTCGCCTGGGATTCGCTGCCCCCGGTCAGGGATGTGCGCCCGGTGGACCTGCCGGGCTACGACGCCGTCCTGTCCGCCCGGCTCGGGCGCCGGGGCGCGCAGCGCGTCGTGCTCGCCGCCCGGGACTCCGCCGGCCGGCGCGATCTCGTGACCACCGCGGAGGGGTTCTGGCGCTGGGCGTTCCGCGGCGGGGCGGAGCGTGAGGCCTATCGGGCCATGCTCGCCGCCGGTGTGGAGTGGCTGCTGCGCGGGGTCGCAGCCGGGCAGGCAGCACCGATCGTCGTGGCCCCGATGGTCACGCGCGGGTTGCCGGTGCCGGTGTGGTGGGTGGCCGACGAGATTCCGGCGGAATCGCTCACGGTGACGTTCGCCGGGCGCGACACCGTGGTGGAGCGGCGAATCGCTTTCGGCGTGGACGGGGCGGCGAGCGTGGACCTGCCGGTAGGCGCGTACCGGTGGCGCCTCGAGGGCGTCGCGGGCGCGAGCGGCGCCGCCGTCGTCGAGGCGTTCTCGCCGGAGTTCGTGCCCCGGACGCCGGTGCTCGCTGCCGATGGGGCGCCCGTCGTCGCCGGCGCGGGGCGCGTGCAGCTCCGGGAGCTGTGGTGGGTCTTTGGCGTCGCGGCGCTCGCGCTCATGGCCGAGTGGGCGTGGCGGCTCCGACGGGGGTTGCCGTGAAGCGCGGCCTGTGGCAGCGGATCAAGGCGGTGGCGCTGGCGGACGTGGGCGTGCTCGTGCGCGGACTCGACCGCGACGCGATGGCGCGCGTGGAGCGCGTGCTGCTCGAGGCGGATTTCGGCCCGGCCACGTTCACGGTGCTCGAGGACCTCGAGGCGGTCATGCGGCGTGGCACGGTGAAGACCGAGGCCGCGCTGCGGGCATGGCTCGTGGCCGAGATCGCCGGGCAGGCCCGGGAGGCCGGCGTGGCGAGCGACCTCCGGGTGGACGTCGGGGCGGACGGACCGGCGGTGGTGCTGGTGTTCGGGGTGAACGGCGTCGGCAAGACCACGCAGACGGCCAAGCTCGCCCACCGGCTGCAGCGTGACGGAAAGTCCGTCCTGCTCGCCGCGGCCGACACCTATCGCGCCGGCGCCGTCGAGCAGCTCTCCATCTGGGCCGAGCGGCTCGGCGCGCCATGCGTCACGGGCCAGCAGGGCGGCGATCCGGCGGCCGTCGCGTTCGACGCCATCGAGGCCGCCATCGCGCGCGACGTGGACGTCGTGCTCGTGGATACGGCCGGGCGGCTGCACACCCAGGGCAACCTCATGGAAGAGCTGCGGAAGGTCGTGCGTGTCGTCGGCCGGCGCCGTCCCGGCGCGCCGCACGAGGCGCTGCTCGTGCTGGACGGCACGGTCGGGCAGAACGCGATCCACCAGGGACGCGCGTTCGCCGAGGCGGTGCCCCTCACCGGCGTGATCGTCACCAAGCTCGACGGGACGGCCAAGGGCGGCGCGGCGCTCGCGGTGCGACGCGAGCTGGGCGTCCCCATCCGCTTTGTCGGGGTGGGGGAGGAGCTCGACGACCTCGAGCCGTTCGACCCGGTACGGTTTGCCGAGCGCCTGCTCGCGGACGAATGACCCTGGAGCTCACCACCTCCGTCCAGTACCTGCGCGGCGTCGGTCCGCGGCGGGCGGAGGCGTTCGTACGGCTGGGTGTCCGCACGGTCGAGGACCTGCTGTACCACACGCCGCACCGCTACGTGGATGCCACGTCCGTCACGCCCATCGCGAAGGTCGTGGTGGGCCAGGAGGTCACGATCGCGGGCCGGGTCGTCTCGAAGGGCGTCCTGCCCACGCGCCGCCGCCTGCGGATCTTCCGGGCCATCCTCCGCGACGAGACCGGCGTGATCGAATGCGCATGGCCGGGGCAGGCGTTTCTCGACCGGACGATCACACCGGGCCAGCTGCTGCTGGTGACGGGGCCGGTGAAGTACTTCCACGGACGGCAAGTCGTGCCGAGGGAGCAGATCGTCCTGGAGGACCCGGCGGGAACGGCGGGAACGGCGGGAACGGTGGGAACGGCCGGAACGACGGGAACGACGGGAGGTGAGGAGGCGGAGATCTCGTCGGGGCTCGTGATTCCCGTCTACCCTGCGACTGAGGGACTGAGCCATCGGGTCGTGCGGCGGATCGTGCAGGACAATCTCGAGGCAATGCTCGCGACCGTCGAGGACGTCGTGCCGGTGGTGGTGCGCAAGCAGGCTGGCGTGGTGGATTTGCGCACCGCGTTCGAGCGGTTGCACCGTCCGGCTCCCGTCGCTCCCGTCGCTCCCGTCGCTCCCGTCGCTCCCGTCGCTCCCGTCG
>DAINBS010000194.1:0-6340 GCA_036732805.1 Gemmatimonadales bacterium
TAAAGTGGTACATGAGCTGGGTTCAGAACGTCGTGAGACAGTTCGGTCTGTATCCATGGTGGGCGGTGGAGTATTGAGGGAGGCCGACCTTAGTACGAGAGGACCGGGTCGGACGGACCGCTCGTGTCCCGGCTGTCACGCCAGTGGCACCGCCGGTTAGCGATGTCCGGTAGGGATAACCGCTGAAAGCATCTAAGTGGGAAACCTGTCCCAAGATGAATACTCCTGAGCCGCAAGGCTCCTGAAGGGCCGTGGCAGACGACCACGTTGATAGGCGGCAGGTGCAAGGCGCGTAAGCGCTTCAGCCGAGCCGTACTAATCGCCCGTGCAGCTTGATCTCTTCTATTTGCATTGCACAGCTGAACACCCACTGTTACTTACTGCTGCCCATCCGTCCGCTCTGTTGTCGCCTGTATTGGCTGGCGACTAGCGCGACGGGGCCACACCCGTTCCCATCCCGAACACGGCAGTTAAGTCCGTCAGCGCCGATGGTACTTGGAGGGAGATCTCCTGGGAGAGTAGGCCGCCGCCAGCCATCCCATTCAACGCCCGCCTGCGGCCTCGCCGCGGCGGGCGTTGAGTGTTCAATGACCAATGATCAATGCCCAACGACCAAGGAGCAGATTCCCCTTTCTGCTCCGCGTTCTGCGTTGGGCGTCTTCCTGCTACACGCCGCAACGATCTGGAACGCTGGGCGCACAGTCGGGGCCGTATTATGGCCACCCTTGGTCATCTGGTCATTTGAACGTTGGTCATTGGACATTCCGATGCGTTTCGACCTCGAAGAGAGACTGCTGGGCCTTGCAACCACGGTGTCCGGGACTGTCACGCAGCTCCCTGGCAATCGTGTCGGCCTCCACATCGCGGGCCAACTGGTCCGCTCCGGCACGGCCCCCGCAGCGCACTACGCGGAGGCGCAGGGTGCCGAATCCCGCCGCGACTTCGTCCACATGCTCCGGCTCGCCCTCAAAGAACTGCGCGAGTCCCTGGTCTGGCTCTGCCTCGCCCGCCGCACGGGCCTCGCGACGGACCAGCAGATCGAGTCCGCTGTGCGCGAGTGTCGGGAACTGATCGCCATCCGCGCGACGAGCATCCAGACCGCCCGGAGGAATGCCGAACGTCCAATGCAGAATGTCCAATAACCAACCCTTGGTCATTGGTCATTGGTCATGGGTCATTGCCCGGTCAGTGGACATTCCCTCCCTCTCTTCAAGAACTCTTCACACTCCGTTTCAGTCCGACGGGCCCACCCCTCCCTACCTTCCCATACGCCAGGGGGATCGCCCGCCGCACCCCTCCAAACGGTGCTCTCGGCTGCCACTCCCCGGTGGAGCGCCGGATGCACGAGCTGAGTCTCGCCCACGAGATCTGCCGGATTGCCGAAGCCAACGCGGGGACGGCGGGGCCGGCGGCCGTGCGCGAGGTGGCCGTCGAAGTGGGCGACGAGGCCGGGGTCGAGCCCGAGAGCCTCACGTTCTGCCTCGAGGTGCTCCTCACCCAACCGCCGTTTTCCACGGCCCGGCCCAAGCTGATCCGCACGCGTGGCGACGTGCTCCGCGTGAGTTACCTGGAGGTGGACGATGGCCGTCCGAACGATTGACGTCCGCGAGAAGGTGATGGCCCGGAACGACGAGCTGGCGGCCGACGTCCGGCGCCGCCTCGCGGAACACGGCGTGGCCTGCCTCAACCTCGTGTCCGCCCCGGGCTCGGGCAAGACGCTGCTCCTCGAACGCACGCTCGAGCGCCTGGGCCACGAGCTCACCTTCGCGGTCGTCACCGGCGACGTGCAGACGCAGAACGACGCGGACCGCCTGGCCCGGCATACGGACCGGCTCGTGCAGGCCGTCGTCACCAACGGCGCCTGCCACCTCGACGCCCGCCAGGTGATGACCGCGCTCGAGGCCGTGGACCTGGCGAGCACCGACCTCGTGTTCGTCGAGAACGTCGGCAACCTCGTGTGCCCGGCCAGCTGGGACCTGGGCGAGACCGCCAAGGTCGTCGTCTTCTCGGTCACTGAAGGCGAGGACAAGCCGCTCAAGTACCCGAAGATGTTCCAGAAGGCGCGGTACGCCGTGCTCAACAAGGTGGATCTCCTGCCGCACGTGCCGTTCGACCGCGAGCTCGCCGTCCGTCACGCCCGCGCGATCAACCCGGACCTCGAGTTCTTTTTCACCTCGGCGCTCACCGGCGAGGGGCTCGACGCATGGTGCGACTTCGTACGCGCGTGCGCCCGGCGGACCCCGGTTTGATCCGAACCGCGGGCGAGCCCGTCGCGGCGCCCAGCGCGCGCCGGCTGCTGGTCCGCGGCCTGGTCCAGGGCGTGGGGTTCCGCCCCTTCGTGTACCGCTTGGCGCAGCGCCACGCGCTGGCCGGCTGGGTGCGCAACGCCTCAGGGGAGGTGGAGATCACCGTCGAAGGTCCGCCGGCCCGCCTGGCCGCGTTCCGGCGGGCGCTCGAGGCCGAGGCCCCGACGCTCGCCCGGATCACGTCGGTCGAGGAAGCGGCGGCGGACGCGTCCGGCGCGGGCGACTTCCGGATCCTCGAGTCGGCCGCCGCCCCGGACCGGCGCCAGCCGGTGGCCCCTGACGTGGCGACCTGTGCCGCCTGCGAGGCCGAGCTGCGCGACCCCGCCAACCGCCGCCATCGCTACCCGTTCATCACGTGCACCGACTGCGGCCCGCGGTTCACCGTGATCGACTCGATGCCGTACGACCGCGAGCGCACGAGCATGGGCGCCTTCGGCCAATGCGACGCGTGCCAGCAGGAGTACACGGATCCCGAGAACCGGCGGTACCACTCGGAGACCAACAGCTGCCCGGCCTGCGGGCCGCGCGTGTGGCTCGAGGACGCGGACGGCGCCACGATCGCGGTTGGCGACGAGGCCATCCAGACCGCGGCGGGCGCCCTCCGCGCCGGGCGAATTCTCGGCACGCGGGGCCTGGGCGGGTTCCACCTCGCCGCCGACGCCACCGACGACGCCGCCGTGCGCCGTCTGCGCGCGCGCAAGCACCGCGAGGCCAAGCCGCTCGCGATCATGGCGCGCACGCTCGACGAATTGCGCGCCATCGCCCGGGTCGGTGCCGCCGAGGCGGCGCTCCTCACCGCGCGGGAACGGCCCATCGTGCTGCTGCCGCTGCGGTCCGACACAACGCTCGCCCCGTCCGTGGCCCCCGGGCTCGCGCACGTGGGAGCCATGCTGCCGTACACGCCGCTGCACCATCTGCTCCTCGAGGCGGCGGGCCGGCCCCTCGTGATGACGAGCGGCAACCGCAGCGAGGAGCCCATCGCCACCGGCCTGGCGGAGGCCCGGGAGCGGCTGGCCGGGATCGCGGACGCGTACCTGCTGCACGACCGTGACATCGTGGCCCGGTACGACGACTCGGTGCTGCGGGTGGCCCGGGGCGCCCCGCTGTTCCTGCGCCGTGCCCGCGGCTACGCGCCAGTGCCGCTCCGCCTGCCGGTGGCATCCCCGGTGCCGCTGCTCGCCGTGGGCCCGCACCTCAAGAACACGTTCTGCCTGGTTCACGGGGCCGACGCGTACGTGAGCCAGCACGTGGGCGACCTCGACAACGTCGAGACGCTCGAGCACTACCGGGCGGCGCTCGCCACCCTGGGACGGCTGTTCCGCATCGAGCCTGAGGTCGTGGTGCGGGATCTCCACCCGGGCTACCTCTCGACCCGCGTCGCCGAGGAGCTGGGCCTGGCGCGCGTCATCCCGGTGCAGCACCACGTGGCGCACGTCGCCGCCGTGCTGGCCGAGTACGGGCGCACCGACCGCGTGATCGGGGTCGCGTTCGACGGGACGGGGTACGGCACCGACGGCACCGTGTGGGGTGCCGAGATCTTCGCCGCGGACCTGTGGACCGCTGAACGGCTGGGCCAGCTGCGGTACGCGCCCATGCCCGGCGGCGATCTCGCCGCGCGCAACCCCTGGCGCTGCGCGCTCGGGATCGCGTCGCTCGGCGGCACGGACGCTCCCGCGTTCGCGGCGGCGTTCGCGGGGATCCCCGCCTCCGAGCGCGAGGTGGCGCAGCGCCAGATCGCGCGCCGGCTGAACGCGCCGCTCGCCTCGTCCATGGGCCGGCTGTTCGACGCGGCGGCCGCGGTGCTGGGCGTCCGCACGCGGGCGCGCTACGAAGGGCAGGCGCCGATGGAGCTCGAAGCGCTGGCGGGCACCGGGCCGGCCGAACCCTTGCCGTTCCCCGCCACGTTCGAGGACGGGCGGTGGCACCTGGAGCCGCTGCCCCTGCTCGCGGCGCTCGACGAGTGTCGAGTGCGCGGCGATGCTCCCGCCGTGCTCGCGGCGCGATTCCACGAAGGCGTCGCCGCGGGGACCGCCGACGTCGTGAACCGCATCGCGGAAGCCACCGGTCTCCGAACGGTGGCGCTCGGCGGCGGCGTGTTCCAGAATGCCCGCCTGCTCGCGTCACTTGCCGGCCGGATCGAGCGGCGCGGGCTCGAGGTGCTGGTGCCGCGGGCGCTGAGCCCGAACGACGGGGCCATCAGTTTCGGACAGGCGGCCGTGGCCGCCGCCATGCTCCAGAGCGAGGAAGGGGGCTGAAGTGTGTCTCGGGATTCCCGGGCGCGTGCTCGACCTGCGTGATGACGGCGGGATGACCATGGGCACGGTGGACTTCGGCGGCGTGCGCCGGGAGGTGTGCCTCGCCTACGTGGCCGACGAGGTGCGGCCCGGCGACTACGTCGTCGTTCACGTGGGGTTCGCGATTTCCCGGGTGGACGAGGCGGAAGCGCGCCGCACGTTCGAGATGCTCAGGGACATGAGCCAGCTCGACGAGCTGGAGTGGGTGCGGGAACTCGCGGAGCGGAGCCTGGATGGAGGGATCGAGGGATCGAGGGATCGAGGGGTCGAGGGATCGTTCCCTCCATCCCTCGATCCCTCGATCACTCCCCCGTGAAATACCTCGCCGAATACCGCGATCCCGCCACCCCTCGATCCCTCGACCCCTCGCCGATGAAATACCTCGCCGAGTACCGTGATCCCGCCCTGGCCCGGGCGCTGATCGCCCGCATCAAGACGACGGCCACGCGCCGCTGGGTGCTCATGGAGGTCTGCGGCGGGCAGACGCACACGATCGTCCGGCAGGGCATCGACGAGCTGATCGGGGACCAGGTCGAGATGATCCATGGCCCCGGCTGCCCGGTGTGCGTGACCCCGCTCGAGCAGATCGACCGCGCGCTCGCGGTGGCGGCCCGGCCCGAGGTGATCTTCACGTCGTTCGGCGACATGCTGCGCGTGCCCGGCTCGCACACCGACCTGCTCCAGGTGCGGGCGCGGGGCGGGGACGTGCGGGTCGTATACTCGCCGCTCGACGCGGTGGACCTCGCGCGGCGGCACCCAGAGCGCGAGGTCGTGTTCTTTGCCGTGGGGTTCGAGACCACGGCGCCGGCCAACGCGATGGCGGTCTGGCGGGCGCACCAGCTCGGGCTCACGAACTTCTCCGTGCTGGTCTCGCACGTGACGGTCCCGCCCGCCATGACCGCCATCCTCGACTCACCCGACAACCGTGTGCAGGGGTTCCTCGCCGCGGGCCACGTGTGCACCGTCATGGGGTGGACCGAGTATGAGCCGCTCGCGGTCCGCTACCGGGTGCCGATCGTGGTCACCGGCTTCGAGCCCGTGGACATCCTCGAGGGGATCGCGATGGCCGTCGCCCAGCTCGAGGCCGGGCGGCACGAGGTCGAGAACCAGTACGTCCGGGCGGTCCGCCGCGAGGGCAACCGGCCGGCGCAGGCGCTGATCGCCCAGGTGTTCGAGATCGTGGACCGGCAGTGGCGCGGGGTCGGGACGATTCCCGCGAGCGGCCTCGGGCTGCGCCCGGCGTTCGCCGCGTTCGATGCGGTGGCCAGGTTCGGCCTGGGGGACGTCCGGGCCGTTGAGCCCGCCGCCTGCCGTGCCGGGGACGTGCTGGTGGGCCGGCTCAAGCCGCACGAGTGCCCGGCCTTCGGCCGCGAGTGCACGCCGGAGCACCCGCTGGGCGCGCCCATGGTCTCGAGCGAGGGCGCCTGTGCGGCGTACCACAACTACGGCAGGACGCGCCTGCCGGCGGCGCACCCGGCATGAGCGACGCGCCCGCGCTCGCCGGCGGCCTCGTGTGCCCGGTCCCGCTGGAGTCAGGCGGGCACGTGCTGCTCGGCCACGGCTCCGGCGGGAAGCTCAGCGCGGCCCTCCTGCGCGAGCGCTTCCTGCCGCGGTTCGGCAATCCCGCGCTCGCCGCCCTGGGCGACGCGGCCGTGCTCGAGAACCCGGGCGGCCGGCTCGTCGTCTCGACCGACACGTTCGTGGTGTCGCCGCTCGAGTTTCCCGGCGGGAACATCGGGA
>DAINBS010000195.1:0-6292 GCA_036732805.1 Gemmatimonadales bacterium
CGAGGGACGGCCGGTGTCGGTTCCGCTGGCGCGCGCGGCCCGGGCGATCCGGACCGCCGCGGCCTCCCCCTCCCGGTGGCATTGGGCGCACAGTACGGGCACGTTGCGCACGAACGTGGGTGACGTCGGGTCGGTGCGGGCCTTCGTCTCGTGCCGGTCGTGGCAGTCCGTGCAGCCCGGCGCGTCGGGATCGCCCTCAGCGGCAAGCTGGCCGTGCATGCTCGCGGTGTGGTCGTCCACCTCCTGCGCGTGACAGACGCTGCAGTCCACCGCGTCCGCCCGCGAGGTGACACACGCGCGGGTCCGCGCCGACGGCGTGACGTCGCTGTGGCACTGCGCGCACGCCGTGCCGCCGTGCGCCCCCGCGTTGTACGCCTCCCGGTTCACGTAGAGCGAGGTCGAGTCGCCGTTGGCCAGCCCGCGCAAGCCGGCGTCCGCGTGACAGCGGAAGCAGTCCTCGTTCGCCGCGCCCGCCGAGTAGATGACCCGGCGGATCTGGTGGGGCGAGTGGCAGTCCACGCAGGCCGGGATCTTGTTCGGCTCCGCCTCCCACAGCCGGCCCTCGATGACCTGGCGGTGCACCCGCTCGATCTGGCCGTGGCACTGCGTGCAGGTCGCGGCGATGTTGCCGCGCGCGATACTCGACCGCGGGTCGGTGTGCGGCAGGATGAAGTGCGACGTGTGGCAGGACGTGCACACCGCCGTGACGGTGAGCCCCTGCCGGAACAGCCCCTCGCCGTGAATCGACTCGGAGTAGTTCTCCAGGATGCTGTCCTGCGGGATCGCACGCCGGCGCGAGACCGGGGTGCCTTCCTGGTGGCACTGACCGCACAGGAACGGGATGTTCATCACCGCGGTGCGCGCGAGCGGGTCGAGGTGCGAGCGGACCTCGTGCGTCCCGTGACAGTCGCCGCAGGAGGGCGCCAGGGGGTCGCCGCGCGCCGCGGCCTGGCCGTGGAGGGAAGCCGCGTGCTGGTCGCCCTGCGTGGCGTGGCAGCTCGCGCACTGCACGTCCGCCCGGTCCGCCGGGTGCGGGAACCCCAGCTCCCCGTGACACGTGGTGCAGCCCATCCCGAGCTTGCCGTGCACGGACCGCTGCACGGTTTCCTGCGTCACGACGTATCGGTTGGGATTGGGCTTGGTCTTGAAGAGGGACGCCGACGCATGGCACATGATGCAGGTGGCATCGTCCTGCGCCTGCGCTGACGCGCCCGAGAGCGCCAGCAGCACACCCGCGAGCAGCATGCCCCGGCCCCACCCCACCCGCACACGCGGAGCGGCCAGCCGACGGGCCTCTCCAATCCCGGGCTGCTTCATCCTCGAGCTTCGCATCATCCGGGGGAATACTTAGTCGTCGGTACATGAAGACTTCGTGAAGCGGCTCCTAAACGTGTTCTCACGCGCGCTTTGCCGTTGATCAAGAACCCCTGTGATATGGTAAGGGCGCAGGCTAAAGAACTGACTTCGCTCGGCCGGCTGACGGCCGGGAAAGGACCGCCAGATGGACACGCTCACGCGTCGTCGGTTCCTCGTGCGGGGAAGCGTCGCGGCGGCGGGCTTGGCTGGAGCGTCCGGGGCAGCGGCAGCAGCGACCCGGACCCCGCCTGCTGCGGGGGCTGGAGGGCCGGACCTCACGGCGCAAGCCGCCGGCCAGCGGGCGATGCTGTTCGACGGTACGCTCTGTGTCGGATGCCGGAGTTGCGAACTCGCCTGCAACAAGAAGAACGAACTGGGCCGGACGCCCGAGGAGATCTTCGAGGGACGGCCGGCCGAGGATGCGCGCGCCCTGGCCCCCAACGTCTACACGTACGTCACCTTCCACCAATGGGAGTCGGATCCCAGCACGGCCGCCTTCGGCAAGGTGCAGTGCATGCATTGCATCGAGCCCGCCTGCGTGTCGAGCTGCCCGGTGCATGCGCTCCACAAGACCGAGCTGGGGCCGGTGGTCTGGAATGGCGACATCTGCCTCGGCTGTCGCTACTGCATGATGGCGTGCCCGTTCCTGGTCCCGCGATTCGAGTGGGAGTCGCGCAATCCCGCCATCCGCAAGTGCGACATGTGCGCCGATCTTCAGGAGCAGGGTGAGCCGCCGGCGTGCGTGGCGGCCTGTCCCACGAAGGCGCTCCGGGTCGGGACGCGCCGGGAGCTCCTCGCGGACGCGCACCAGCGGATCACGGAGCGCCCGCGGCGGTACGTGCATCACATCTACGGCGAGTACGAAGCGGGCGGCACGAACTTCCTGCACCTTGCCGGACGTCCGTTCGAGGAGCTGGGCTACCGCCGGAACCTGCCGATGCGGTCGTACCGCGACTACACCCGGCCCGCGATGGCCGCCATTCCCTGGGTGCTCGGCGGCCTGAGTATCGGGCTCGGCGCCGTGCGCTGGGTCGTGGACCGGCGCGCGCAGGTGGCCGAGGCCGAGGGGACCGACAGGGACGGAGTTTCGGCGGGCCACGGAGGTGACCGATGACGCGCGCGCAGCTGCTCCGGCTGCCGATCACCCGTGGCACGGCCGCGCTGGCGGTGCTGTCGGCCATCGGTCTCGGCTTGATCGCCTACCGCTTCTGGGCGGGCCTGGGCGCCGTCACCAACCTGAGCGACGGCTACCCGTGGGGCTTCTGGATCGGCATGGACATCCTGGTCGGGATCGCGCTCGCCGCCGGCGGGTTCGTGCTCGCGGGCACCGTCCACATCTTCGGCGGCCACCGGTTCCACGCCCTGTCCCGCCCCGCGATCCTCACGGCCCTGCTGGGCTACCTGCTGTTCATCTTCGCGCTGATGGTGGACCTCGGCCGGCCGTGGAACATCTGGAAGGCCCTGATCAACTGGAACCACGTGTCCCCGATGTTCGAGGTCGCGTGGTGCGTGATGTTCTACACGTTCGTGTTGATGCTGGAGTTCGTGCCGGCCGCGCTGGAGCGCCTGCGGCTGCGCAAGGTGCTCGCGCTGTGGCACGAGCTGACGCCGTTCGCGATCGTGGCCGTGCTCTCGCTGTTCACGTTCGCGATGACGGACAGCCTCGGGTGGACGATCGCGATCGCCGCCATCCTGCTCGCCTGGGAAGGCCTGATGCGCGCCGGGATCATGCGGCGCGACCGCCAGATGCCCGTCCTGCTGATCATGGCGGGCATCATGTTGTCCACCCTGCATCAGTCCAGCCTCGGGACGCTGTTCCTCATCACCGACAAGCTCGGGCCGCTGTGGTATACGCCGATCCTGCCCCTGCTGTTCTTCCTGTCCGCCGTCATGGTGGCGCCGGCCATGGTGATCGTGGAGGCCACGCTCAGCGCCCGCGTCCTGCGCCACGAGGCGGAAACGCGGCTGCTGGACGGGCTCGGCCGCGTCATGCCGTACTTGATCGTGGCCTACCTGCTGGTACGGGTGGGCGACATGATGGCTCGCGGGGTGGTGCTCCTCGCCATGCGGGGCTTCTGGCCCGCCGTCTGGTGGTGGCTCGAGATCGCGTTCCTGCTCACGGCGGTGGCCCTGTTCGCCACTCCGGAGTTTCGCCGCCGCCCGGGCGGGCTGGCACTGGCCGCGTGGACGACGGTGCTCGGCCTCGTCACGCACCGGGTTGGCGTGGCGGTCGTCGGCCTCGATGTCCCCGAGTACCCGCGATACATCCCGCACGTCGCCGAGGTCCTGATCACGGTCGGCATCGTGTCCCTCGGACTGCTGGCCTTCCGCGTCGCGGTCGCCGTGCTCCCGGTATACCAGACCCACGCGGCGCCATCCCTGCCGCCTGATGCCGCACGCGCCGCTCCGCCGATGGAGGCCCGTGTGCTGACAGCCCCTTCCCTGACCTGACCTCGGAGAGATCCCCATGGAATCCACGCCACGCAGCTCCGCGCCGGTCCGGGAGCGGGTCGTCGCCATGATCCTGAGCGGCACCGCGCTCATCCTGCTCATTTTCATCGGGCAGGTGCTGGTCACGCTCGAGCGCGAAGTCTCCGGCCTTCGGGAGGAGCTGGCGACCAAGCAGGACCTGGCCAACCTCGCCGTCCACCTCGGCCCGCCCGATCCGGCCATGGCCAAGCTCGAGGGGAGCTGCACCGACTGCCACACCAAGGAGACGTTCGAGCAGGCACACGGCGTGACCCAGGACGTCCACGAGCTGGTCACGCGCATGAGCGAGCTGTCCGGCGCTCACATCGGCGAGGCCGAGATCCCCAACGTCGAAGCGGCGCTCGCGTTCATGAAGTGCGCCCACTGCCACAGCAGCGACCGGCTCAAGGAGCTGGCCATCCTGAGCCCCAAGGACCGGTGGGACGTCATCGTCAAGATGATGAACGAGCCCGGCACCACGATCACGCAGGAAGACGCGCAGCGGATCCGCGACTTCTACGGGGAGTTCTGGGGCTGGCACGCGCCCACCCGCTGACGACCTGACGGGAAGACAGTACGGGCGGCGGGACCTGGTCCCGCCGCCCGTGTGCGTTCACGCCGTGATCAGCGGGGGTCGGTTGGCTCGCCTTCCCCCTTCAGCTCCTCGTACCATCCGGCGTGGTGCTCCTTCACCGCTCGCTTGCTCATTTTCCCCGTGAGCCACGTCCAGCTCATGGGGTACTCCTCGGGGTGGAAGATCACGAAGAAGAAGTGCCAGACGATGATCGCGAGCGTCGCGAGCCACGCCTCGTAGTAATGGACCGTCTGGGCGGCCGGAATGATGTTGGACGGGAGCACTCGCGCCACCTCCGCGGGGAACCACAGAATGAAGCCCGTCACCACCATGATGATAGTGCCCCAGATGAGCGCCCAGTACTCGGCCTTCTGCGAGTAGTCGTACCGGCCGAACTTCACCCGCTCACTGGAGCGCCAGGTGAAGTACCGCAGATTGGCGAAGAGGTCCCGGATGTCCGTGAGACTGAGCCACAATCCGCGGAACTCGCGCTTCCCCCGCCGGGTAGCGAGCACATAGAAGGCGTGGAGGGCCGCCACGATGATCATGCTGACGGCCGCGACCCGGTGCACGTTGAGGCGCACCGGCTCCGTCATGCCGATCCCCTGGAGCGCCTTCACCCACCATGCGTCGGGGAACCGCAGGGCGAAGCCCGTGATGACGAGCGTCACGAAGGTGACCGTGAGCAGGAGGTGCTGGATCACCTGGGACCGGTCGAACCGCAGCACCCATTCGCCGGCCTCCTCCTCCTCCTTGCGCCGCTGGATCATGTAGTAATTGAGGATGATCACGTTGTGCGCGACCATTCCGCCGATCAGGATCGCGATGATCACGATGTAGATGTTGCGGATCCAGCGGTTGATCGGGTTGGCCGTGATGGACGCGGTCTCGTGCGTGTAGCTCGCCGCGAACGCGGCGTCGGCGCGAGGGTGGCACCCCTGACAGGTCTTCACCACGTTCGCCGGCGCGATCGTCGACAGCGAGTCGCTGGCGGGCAGCACCGCGTGGGCGCTGTGGCAGCTCACGCAGGTCGCCGCCCGCACGTACTCCCGCCGTGTGGCCCAGCCGTGGTAGCTGTCCCTGTAGGACCCCACCACGCCGCCTTCCAGGTTGTACTTGGCGATGATGACGGGATCGTCATGGCACTTGCCGCACGTTTCGACGGCGAGCCGCGCGCCGTAGGTCTTGGCCTCAGGATTGCTCGGCGAGAGGATGTGATGCTCGCCGTGGCAGTCGGTGCACGTGGGACTGTCGCCCACGCCGGCCTGGAGCGCCCGGCCGTGAATGGACCGGTCGTACTCGAGCTGGATGTCGGGGTGACACTGGCCGCAGGTCGCCGCGACGTTCCGGGGGTTGATGTGCGAGCGGGGATCCGCGGCCCCGAGCAGCTCGTGGACACCGTGGCAGTCGGCACACGACGCGGCGGCCGCGATCCCCCGCCCCGTCCCCATGCCGTGGATCGACTGCGCGTAGTCCGTGAAGGACTGCGGCAGCTTCACGATCTGGTCCGTCAGCAGGCCGGCTTCACCGTGGCACGAGGCGCAGGTGGTCGGCAGGCGGACCTTGTGGGTCGGTGACCGGGGATCGGCACTCGACAGTACCTCGTGCGACCCGTGGCAGCTCACACAGGTCGGCGCGCGGGGGTTTCCGCGCTGTTTCGCGTACCCGTGCAGGCTCTCGACGTACTGCGCGCCGACTTCCGCGTGGCAGGCATCACAGCCGAGCGGTTTGGCTCCTTCGGGGTGCGGGAACGTGGTCATGCCCTGGTGGCACATGCCACACTGCAGCCCGGCCGCGCCATGGACGGAGCCCTGGAGCATTGCCGGCGTCACGACGAGACTCGCCGAGTCCGGGTTGTTCTTGAAGAAGGACGGCTGGCTGTGACACATCTGG
>DAINBS010000196.1:0-6258 GCA_036732805.1 Gemmatimonadales bacterium
CGTCGTGCGGTACGCTTTGGTCGCCGTACGCGCCGCGTACGCCCCATCCACACCGGTCTCGTCGGGCGCATGCAGCGTACCGGCGTTGTTGTCCGTACCGCTCCGACCCACGTGACAGCTCGAGCACGTCCGGTCAAAGATCGCGCGTCCCCGCTCGGCGGCGGCGGCATCGAAGCTCCCGGCCGGGGGAGGAGGGGTCGGAAGGCTGTGCTGGTAGTCGCGCAGCGCGTCAAGCGTCGGGCTGACCAGATCCGGGGACCGCTTGATGTCGATGCCCAGACGCGCGTCCGAGAAACTGCCCTGGCCGTGCATCTGGGTGATGGCGACGTACGCGTTCCAGTACGAGATGGGCCCTTCCGCCGTATAGGTCTCATTCGTCACCTCGGCGAGGCCGTAGGCCGGAGGCAGCACCAGCGGCGTGCTCTTCCCGTCGAGATTGAAGCGCGGATCGTACTTCCCGGGTCCCCACGAGCCGTAGACCGCCTTTTGCGCGGGCGTAATCGCTGGCGACAGCGCGATGATGGCCCCGACGTCGAGGTCCCGATTCGGCCATCCGTCCAGGCGCTGTCCGATGCCCGGCGCGAACGAGTTGTTGACCGTCGAGTGACAGAGGGCGCAGGTGATCCCCAGGCGCACGAGGGTGTCCCGGCCGCCCACCGTGTTCACCGTCCCCATGAGGCCTACGACCGCGTTGAGCTTCAGCAGGGTCACCGTGGTGGCCGGGCTGTTGAGGTCCACCTGGCCATCCTGGATGGCCTGCGCGACCGCTGGTGGGATAGCGTCGGCATCGACCTTCAGCCCGACCGACAGCGCCGTGTTGGGGCTGACCGACGTCTGGACCACCTCGTGCATCCGCGCGGTATCGGTCCAGAACGCCTCGTTGCCGAAAGTCTCGTGCCGAAACACGCGCTGTCCGTCGCCCGGCGTCTGCGGCGCGCGATCGTCGGGCGCCGGCCCGCATGCGAACGCCGCCGCGAGGAGGCTGATGACCACGCCGAATCTGCGCGGAGCCCACCCCGGTCGGTCTTCGCTCGGCACGTCGGCTGACTGGGCGAATTGGCCACGCATGGTCGTACCCCTCCCGGCGAATCCCCTGTGTTGTCATCGGGTATCAAGAACAGTGCACGCACACTACAGGGGGGACCACGCAGCGTCCATCGCCCGAAGGGGTTAGCCCCAAGACCGGAGCCGCGCCGGGGGAGGTCCGGACCGGCTACCGACGCCGCTCGAGAAAGGCCCCGCAGGCAACGCCACCCACCCCATAGTCGTCGGCCCACGGTTCCAGTGTGCCCCGGGAGGCCAACGGGGGTATACTCCGAAGGGATGAGACCGCCTACCTCAGAAGGACGAGGTGGCGTCCTCCGGGGCCGGCGCCCCCAGACTCGGCTGAGCCTCCAGCGTCACGACGGACCCATGAACAGGTCGACAACGATCTGGGGAGCGCCCGTGGCACTGCGCCGTAGGCCCCGATCCTTCATCATGCTCGCCTACGCGGAACTGGCGCTCGGCGCGCTCCTCGTCGCCGGCGCTCGTCCCGCCGACCCGCCTGCGCCGGCCGCGTTTTCGGTGCGGTACCGGAACGTGGATTCGCCCCACCCCGTAAGGGCGCTGACGGTGCTCCCGGGAGAGACCGTGACGTTCGAGGTGGCCCACGGCAGCCAAGGAGCGGGCTACGTGGCGCGGCCGGCGGCCGGCCGGATCGTGCCCCTGGACGCGGGGCGCTGGGAATGGACGGCGCCCCCCGCGCCGGGCCTCTATCCCATCCACGTGGTTGGCCCGGGAGGGACCGACTCGGTCACGCTCCAGGCGTTCGTCGTCGTCCCGTACGACCGACTCGCGGGTGACTTCCTGAACGGCTACCGGATCGGTCGTTATCCCGAGCAGCCAGCCCGCGGGGGCGTCGGCCATGGGCCGCCGGCCGGCTTCGTCGAGGTCACGCGGGAAAACGAGAACGTCCTGGTCTCCCCCCACTTCCGGCTCAAGCAGTTCCTGTGCAAGCAGGCGGCTGGCTACCCGAAGTACGTCGTGCTGGACGAGCGGCTCCTGCTCGCCCTCGAGCATGTGCTGCAACGGGTGAACGCGGCCGGCCATCAGGCGACCACGTTTCACGTGATGAGCGGATACCGCACCCCGGCCTACAACCGTTCCCTCGGCAATGTGCGCTACAGCCAGCACCAGTGGGGCGCGGCGGCGGACATCTTCATCGACGAGGACCTGAACGGCGTGATGGACGACCTCAATGGCGACGGCCGCAGCAGTATCGGCGACGCGGAGGTGCTCTATCGGCTGATCGATGACAGCGCCGCCAGACCGGAGGCGCAGGGGCTCATCGGCGGGCTGGGCAAGTACCCCTCGACCGCCGCGCACGGCCCCTTCGTCCATGTCGACGTTCGGGATGGCACGGCGCGGTGGTGAGCGTCAACCCCGGCGGGGCGCGATCAGCCGTTCGAGCGCCGGCCCCAGCATCCGCAGCATCCGGACCGGCAGCTCGCTCGTGAAGCCGTAGCGCTCGGCGGCCGCCCCGGGCACGAGCGCGGTGATCGTGCCATAGAGGCGGTCGCCAAGGAAGAACACGACCGTCGAGGTCCGGTCGATGGCTCGATCCTCCGTGATCCGCCCGTCGGGTTCGATCACGCGGTACCGGTTGTTGCCGGTGCCGGTCTTCGCGCCGATGGGCAGGGGCGAGCCGTCGGCGGCGTGCAGGGCGCCGAAGGCGCGTCGGGCCGTGCCGCGGGTGACCACGGCGACCATGGCCGCCCGCACCACCGCAGCGATCTCGGGTGAGAGGACGCGCTCGCCGCGGGACGGCGACAGCCGCAGCAGCGTCTCGTACGGTGTCCCCGCGGCGAAGTGGAGTTCCTCCACGCGGCGAACGGGGTAACGGACCCCGTCGTTGATCAGGATGCCCGCCAGCTCGGCGAGATGGTCCGGCCGGTCGGCGGAGCTGCCGATTGCGGTCGCGTAGGACGGCACCAGCGACGCGAACGGGTAGCCCAGGCGCCGCCACGAGCGGTGGATTTCCCGGAAGGCGTCCGACTCCGCGATCGGGCTGATCCGACCGTCCGGCGACGCCGCCCTGGCGCGAGAGGAGAGCCCACGGTAGGTCTCCTGGCCGACGGCGCTGGCGTCGAGCACCTCCATGCGGCGCGCCTGCGGATGCCGGCCCATGTACGCCGCCAGCCAGAGCTCGAGCGGGTGCATCCCGGCCAGGCGCCCGCGGTCGGGAATCGAGAACCCGGTCGGGTCGGACCCGTCATACAGGGTCCCGATGCTGGCGTCGGACGGCGCCGGTCCCGCGGCGTGACGCCGGAAGAACGCGCTGAACTCCTCGAGGCCAGCCTCCGGTGTGACGGAGCGATACGCCCACGCGAGCTGGGCTCCCGACCGGCCGCGCGCGAGGTCGTCCAGCACCGCGCCGGAACCCTGGTCCTCGTACTTCCCGTAGAACTGCTCGATCAACTCGCGGCCAGCGCCGTCGGCCGCGCGGGCCACGTACTCCTGGCGGCGCGACTCGCCGCGATCCCAGCGTGCCTCCCCCGGATCCCCCAGCATCAGGTGCGCGCTGCCCGGCAGCCGGTACAGATGGTAGTGCACGATGTCGCGCATGACGCGGATGAACGGCAGGTTCACCGACCCGATGAACGCGTCGCGGACGGAGAAGGCCCGCTGGTCCTGGGCGGTGTCGGCGTTCCGAAACGGGTGGGCACCGCCGCCGGTGTAGAAGCTCTCGGACAGGTCGGCCGTCGCGAAGAGCGGGATGTCCCCGGTCGCGGTCTGGGGCGTCACCACCTCGGCCGGGACCTGGTCGTCCGCATTCGCGACCGTCTGGCGATCGTCGCCCACCAGGTCCTCGCGCGGGCTGGCCGAGTAGGGACGGGACATCGCGGCCTCCAGGATCCGCTGGAGGGAGGCGTCCGGGTTGGCGGCGAGGTATGCCAGCGTCCAGGCCGTGATCCAGTCACCGGCACCGACCGGCTCGGCCCGCAGCGCCGCGGCAGGCTGGCCGGCGTGCCGGAGGTAGACGTGCTCGACGATCTCGAGGTAGCTGATCAGGGTGCGCAGCTTGGCCGTGGACCCGAGCTCGAGCTTGCTGCCCTCGATCACGTTGAACGGCGAGTCGTGGTTGTCCGCTTGGACGCGGACCACGTTGCCCGCGTCCGTGTGCTCGTACACCGCGACGGCGTAGATGACGCGCGCCGGGTCGCCGCGGCTCAGCAGGCCGGAGGATGCGAGCCCATGCGCCCGCACGAAGGCCGGATCGGTGAGCCGCACGAGGAGGTCGGTGACCTCCTGCTGCACCTGGAGATCCAACGTCGTGCGCGCGGTCAGGTCGAATCGGTCCAGCTCGTAGAGCGTGCCGACGCCCGTCAGCCCGAGCAGCTGGCTGCGGGCCGCGTTCGCGCCCTTCCGTTCGATGTACGAGACGCGCGGCACGTCGGGCGCTCGGCTGCGCGGCGTCAGATCGACGGCCAGAGCGGCGTCGCGCAACGCCGCCGAGATGATGCCCTTCCGAGCCAGGAGGCGGAGGTGCCGATCCGTCCGCATCCGCAGCTCGGCGTGCCCTTCCGCCCGCACGAGCAGGTAGGACGGCCGGCGGTGCGCCAGCAGCAGGCTGAGCACCTGGCGGTAGGCGACGGCGCGGCGGGCGACGGTGGCGGAATCGGCGGCGGTCCCTTCCGGCGCCTCCTTCCACAGCAAACGGTTCACCTCGTCCGGATCGGCGCCGTACCACGCCCACAACCCATCGCGCACGCCGGTGACCTCGCCGTGCCCCGTGATGGCCGCGAGCGGCACGGAATTGAGGTAGTCGGCGATGATCCGGCGGCGGGCGGCCTCCGTGTTCTCGCCGCCGAGGTAGCTGCGCAGCGACGCCGCCTCCATCTGGTGCACCTTCTCCCCCGCCGAGCGGGTCCGGCCCTCCGTCGAGTGCCGGAACTTCTCCAGCTGCGTGGCCAGCGTGCTCGCGCCCGACACCGAGCGGTCGCTGCCAACCCAGCGCAATGCGACGTCGGCGGCCGCCCTCGCCATGCGCGACCAGTCCACCGACGGGTTGCGCTTCGGGAACCGCGGGTCGAGGAGCGCCCGGTTCTCGAGGAACAGCAGCGTTCGCCACACGACCGGAGGGACGGCATCGACGGAGCGGTAGATCCGTTCGGGAAAGCGGGACTCGAAGACCACCGCGCCACGGCGGTCCAGGATCTGGAGCCCCGCCTGCGTCTTTTCCCGGAAGATCGGGAACACGCCCCGGTCCACCACTTCCGCGAATCGTTCCGAAACGCGGGCCTGCGCGGCGATGCGGTAGCCCCGCCCGGTCGCCGTCTCGAGGGCGGCCGGCAGCCGCGCGTAGCCGAAGCGGCGGTCGTACGGCCCGTCACCCGGGAAGCGGATCCGGTCGCTCGGACCCTCGCCGATCACGGTGGTCAGCTGCGACGCCTGGTGGGCGAAATAGCGCGCCTGGAGCCACGACGTCCGCGTTTCGCAGCTGAAGGCGAGGCCGGCCAGCGCCACCAGCACGAGCGCCACGGCAGCGATCCGGCGCCTGCGCACCCGCGGTGCCTGCCGTTGCGCAATGGCGTATCCCCGTTCGTCTACCGCGCCGGTCGCAGGCTGCCCGTGTTCGGACCACGGGATCAAGATCTCAGGTTCGTGTACCCACCACGGGATGCTCGGGGGACTCGACTTCGTCACAGTACGCTCCGCACGCGCCCTCACCCGGGACGCTGGCAGGCGTTCGCGGGACTGCGCCGGCCACGGCCACGACCCACGCGCGCACGCCCTGTATTTGGAGACAAACCTACGGCAGCTCGCTCCCGCCAGGCATCGCTCAAACAGGCAGAGAACGACGTACTGCTTCGGCGGGAGCGGCCGGCCCATACATCGCTCGTCCGGCCGATATCGTGCGCCCGGAACGCGCCGTAGCTTGCCTGCGTGCTCCGGAAGCCTGTGCGGAGCCCCCCCGGCGCTCGGCGAGCGAAGGGCTCGAGAGGGCGGCGGGAAGGGACCTTGCTCTTCTCTATCCCTCAGCAGTGCGCGCGAAAGGAACCCGCGATGACAATGTCACTGCCGGCACTCCTGCTTCTCATCGTGATAGCGGCTGTTTGCGGCGCCATCGGGAAGGCCCTCGCCGGTAGCGTTCGCGGCGGGCTGATCGTCTCGATTGCCCTGGGCTTCGTCGGGGCCCTGCTTGGGCCGTGGGTTGCTCGGGCGCTCAAGCTCCCGGAGCCGTTCATGGTCACCATCGGCGGTCAGGCGTTCCCG
>DAINBS010000197.1:0-5142 GCA_036732805.1 Gemmatimonadales bacterium
GCCTCGCCCGAGTCGTACAACGGGAGGATGTGCGGGTGCTGCAGCTTGGCCGTGATCTGGATCTCGCGCAGGAACCGCTCGGCCCCGAGTGAGGCGGCCAGCTCGGGCTTCAGGACCTTGATCGCGACCTGACGCTCGTGCTTGACGTCCTTCGCGAGATAGACGAACGCCATCCCACCTTCGCCGAGGGGACGCTCGAGGGCGTACCTGCCGGCGAGGGCCGCCTCGAGCTTCTGCTGGATTTCGTCGCGTTCCTGGCCGTCGTCCATTGGCGTGGCGGATGGGGGTTGAAGGATCGGGAAATATATACGGCGCATGGGTTAAGCGCCGCTTAATCGCCCCTTTAGGCGGGGCTTACGGCCCCACGGGCAAGTTTACACACGCGGGGCGGCGGAGCCGCCGGCGCCCCGCCTGACTCCGTCCTCCGGGAACGCCGTGCCGGGAGCCGATCCCACCATGCCGGGTGCCGCGCCGATCATCGCGCGTGCGCTCGCGACCGGGCAGGAAACGCTGCTCGAGCCCGAAGGCTACGCGCTGCTGGACACCCTGGGCATCGCGACCCCGCGGTGGCTCCTCGTTCCCGACGCCGCCGCGGCGACGTCGGCGGATCTGAGGGGCTTTGGCGCGCGGGTCGTGGTGAAGGTCGCCTCGCGCGCCATCGTCCATAAGACCGACGTGGGCGGCGTGACCGTCGTGCCGAACAACCCCGCCGCGGTTGGCGAGGCGGTGGCGGGGATGGCCGCGCGCCTCTCGGGCCTGCCGGTCGATGGATTCCTGCTCAGCGACTTCGTGCGGCACGACGAGGGTTTCGGCGCCGAACTGCTCCTGGCCCTCCGCCGCACGGATGATTTCGGTCCCGTCGTGACCGTGGGCGCGGGCGGCGTGCGCGCGGAGCTGCTCGCCGCGAGCCTCAGGCCGGGTGACGAGGTCGCGGTGCTCGATGCCGGCACGTCCGATGACCGCATTGCCGCACGGTTGCTGGCCCTCCCCGCGACGCGCATTGCCTGTGGCGCGGCCCGGGGAACCTCCGCGCTCGTTTCCGTGGACGCGCTGGTGTCGCTCGTGCGCCGCCTGCTGACGTTCGCGGCGACCGCCGACGGACGGGCGGTGGCGGAGCTCGAGATCAACCCGCTCGCGTTCACCGACGGGCGGCCGGTCGCGCTCGACGTGCTGGTCGGGCTGAGCTCCGAGGCGCCGGCGCCGGTGCCCCCCCGTCCTGTCGCCAAGATCGATCGCCTGCTGCGACCGCACTCGATGGCGATCGTCGGCGTCTCCGAGGGGATGAACGCGGGACGGTTGATCCTGCGGCACGTGCTGCATGAGGGGTTCCCGCGCGATCGCGTTCGGGTGGTGAAGGCGGGAGTGGAGCGGGTGGACGGCGTTGCCTGCGTGCCTACCCTTGCGGATCTGCCGGGACCCGTGGACCTGTGCGTGCTCGCGGTGGCCGCCTCGCGCATTCCCGCCCTGATGGACGAGATCGTCGGCGGCGAGCGCGCGGAGAGCGTGATCGTGATCCCGGGGGGGTTGGGTGAACGGACGGGCTCCGGCACGCTCGAGTCCCGGGTGCGCGCCACGCTCGACGCATCGCGTCTCAGGCCGTGGGGTGGCCCGGTGGTGAACGGCGGCAACTGCCTCGGGATCCGCTCGGTGCCGGGCCGCTACGACACGACCTTCATTCAGCCGCACAAGCTCGCGACCGGAGGCGGCTGCGTGGCGCTCCCCGTGGCGCTGCTCGCGCAGAGCGGCGCCTTTGCCGTGGCGCGCTGGAGCAAGCTCGCGGGCGGCGCTCCCCGCTACCTGGTGTCCGTGGGCAACCAGACCGACCTCACGCTCGGCGACTTCCTCACGCATCTGGCCGATGATCCGGACGTCGCCGTGTTCGCATGCTACGCCGAGGGGTTCCGTCCCGGCGACGGACCACGCTGGCTCGCGGCGGCGCGCCGCATCGTGGCATCCGGCCGCACCGTCCTGCTGTACCGCGCGGGGCGGACGCCCGCGGGCCGGGCCGCCGGCGCCTCGCACACGGCGGCGATCGCCGGGGACTACGTGGTCACCCGGGAGCTGGCGCGCGATGCCGGGGTGCTGGTGGCGGATACCCTCGACGAGTTCGACGACCTCCTGCGCGTCACCGCGCTCCTGGCAGATCGCCCGCCGGCGGGCCCGCGCGTGGGCGCACTGTCGAACGCCGGGTTCGAGTGCGTGCTGATGGCTGACGGGACGGGCGCGCTGCGGCTCGCGTCGCCCGGTGGACACACCCGCGCGGCGCTTCAGGCGGTGCTCGAACGTCACCGGTTGGCGGACATCGTGGACGTTCAGCATCCGCTCGACGTGACCCCCATGATGAACGACGAGGGCATCGCCGCGTGCGTCGAGGCGCTGCTCGCCGACCCTGACGTGGACGTGGGAGTGGTGGGCATCGTGCCGCTCACCGGAGCGCTCCAGACCCTGCCGGCTCACGAAGGGCGGGACGAGCGACTCGACGCGGCGGAGGGCATCGTGGCGCGGCTCGCCGGGCTGCGCCGCGGGCAGGACAAGCCGTTCGTGGTGGTGGTGGATGCGGGTGCGGCGTACGATCCGATGGCCGCGGCCCTCGAGGCCGCGGGGATTCCGGTGTTCCGGACGATGGACCGCGCGATGCGGGCGCTGGCCCGCCTCGCCGGCCGTGGGGCGGCCGTACCGCAGCCCCGGAGCGCGCCCGCGGCGGCGGGCGCGGCAACCTGACCCTGCACAGGGACCGACCGATGGCGACCGCACAGACGAAGCTCCGTCCCAAGCCGTTCCTCTACCCGCAGCTCTGCAAGGCGTGCGGGCGGTGCATCGAGGCCTGCCCCAAGCACTGCATCGAGTTCGCCGCGGAGATCGACCCGCAGAGCGGCCTCATGCCCATCGTGGTGCACGAGGAAGCGTGCAACGGATGCGGCCTCTGTTTCGACGCCTGCCCGGAGCCGTACGGCCTGATGGCCCGCACGTCCGAGCTCGAGGGCGTGGACATGGTGGTGAGCGATCCGTACTCGACGTTCGGCGCCCGTACGCACGGGGCCCCGCACGCGGTGGACGTTCCGGACCGCCGGATCCCGCTCCCCGCCGTCGAGCCGATGGTGCTCAAGGGGAACTACGCGGCCGCCGTGGGCGCCATGCTGGCGGGCTGCCGTCACTTCTTCGGGTACCCGATCACGCCCTCGACCGAGGGTGCCGAGCTGATGGCCAGGGTGCTGCCGGACCTGCGGGGCGTGTTCGTCCAGGCGGTGAGCGAAGTCGCGACCGTCAACATGATGTACGGGTGCGGCGGCGCGGGACTCCGGTGCATGACGTTCACCTCGTCCCCCGGCTTCTCGCTGATGCTCGAGGGCATCAGTTACATGATCGGCGCCGAGGTGCCCGGCGTGTTCGTCAACGTGATGCGGGGCGGCCCGGGGCTCGGCAACATTGGCCCCGAGCAGGGCGACATCAAGCTGGTGTGCCGCGGCCTCGGCCACGGCAACACCCACGCGATCGTCCTCGCGCCCTCCACGCCGCAGGAGATGCTCGATCTGACGATGGAGGCGTTCGCGCTGGCGTTCCGCTACCGCAATCCGGTGATCATCGCCGGCGACGGGTACCTGGGTCAGGTATCGGGGCGGGTCATGCTGCCGGACCATCTCGTCCAGCCGGGCCTGCCGGCCTGGTCGGTGTACGGCGACGCCATGCACCGAGGGAACCTCATCACTTCGATCTTCATCGCGGAGGCGGACCTCGAAGTCCACAACGAGAAGCTGAACCGCAAGTTCGCGGAGATCACGGCCAACGAGCAGCGGTCGGTGTGCCTGTCATGCGATGACGCGGAGTGGCTCGTGGTCGCCACGAACACGCCCGGCCGGACGGCGGGCGGGGCGGTGCAGCAGCTGCGCGCCGCGGGCATCCGGGCGGGCCTCTTCCGCCCCGTCACCCTGTGGCCGTTCCCGGCGGACCATCTGGTGCCGCTGATCGAGCGCGTCCGCGGCATCGTGATGGTGGAGGCGGGACCGGGCCAGCTCGAGGACGAACTGCGGCTGGCCCTGAGCCACAGCGGAGTGGAGCCCCCGCCGATTCATGCCGTGCGGCGGCACGGCGGTGTGCTCCCGTCCCTCGCTGAAATCGTGGACCGCGTGCGGACACTCGCGGAGGCGACCCATGGATAACGTCTTCTACTCGCGGTTCGAGCGCCACGCACACGCGGAGGGGCTCAAGGGCCTTTCCACGCACTACTGCCCGGGGTGCGGCCACGGGCTGGCGCACAAGTTCCTGGCCGAGGCCATCGACGAGCTGGGCATCCAGGATCGCGTGGTGGCGATCTCGCCCGTCGGCTGTGCCGTGTTCCTGTACTACTACTTCGACGTCGGCAACTCGCAGGCGGCGCACGGGCGCGCCCCGGCGGTGGCCATCGGCCACAAGGTCGCCAATCCGGACAGCATCGTGATCAGCTATCAGGGCGACGGCGACCTCGCGTCCATCGGCCTCGCCGAAATCATGCAGGCCGTTCAGCTCGGGCTGCCGATGACGTTCGTGTTCGTCAACAACGCGATCTACGGCATGACCGGGGGCCAGATGGCGCCGACGAGCCTCCCGGGGCAGGTCACCGCCACGACGCCGCGGGGCCGCGGCCGGATGGAGGGCGGCCCGCTGCGGATGGCGGAGCTGGTGGCCCAGTTCGACGGGCCGGTGTACGTCGAACGGGTGGCGCTGTTCGACAACAAGCAGCGGCACCGCGCCAAGGCCGCCATCACGAAGGCCATCCGCCTCCAGGTGGAGAACCGCGGGCTGTCCTTCGTCGAAGTGCTCGCCGAGTGTCCGACGCATCTCAAGCTCACGCCGGTCGAGGCCGAGCAGTGGGTGAAGGAGCAGATGCTCCCGTACTTCCCGCTTGGCGTGAAGAAGGACGAGACGGTGGAGCCGTGGTTCGACCTTGGCACGCCTTCCTTCGATCCCGAAGTCGTGCTGCAGGCAATTCACGCCCCGCGCGAGCCCGCGCCCCGCCACGGGAGCGGGTTCCCGGCCCACCTGGACCCGGACGACGTCGCGGTCAAGTTCGCCGGGGCGGGCGGAGACGGTGCGCAGACGATCGCGTCGCTGGCGAACCGCGCGGCCATCAACGAAGGCTGGGACTCGACCTATATCACGAGCTAC
>DAINBS010000197.1:5152-6215 GCA_036732805.1 Gemmatimonadales bacterium
GGACCGGAATCGCGGGGGGGTACCTCGTACGCGGATCTCCACGTCGCCCGTGGAGAAGTGCTGTCGCCGGCCGCGCCCGAGCCGCACGTGCTGGTGGCGTTCAACCCGCAGAGCCTCCAGAAATTCGGACCGACGGTGCGGCCGGGCGGCGTGATCCTGTACGACAGCACGGTCATTCCCGAACCGCCGCCGCTCGATCCGGGCATCCAGGCGGTCGGGATCCCGTTCACCCAGATCGCGGCGGACCTCGGCGCGGCGCGCGCCAAGAACATCGTCGCGCTCGGGGCGTTCCAGGCCGCCACGAGGCTGTTCCCGGAAGCCAGCTTCCTGGCCGTGCTGCGCGAAGCGTTCCAGCACAACTGCGCCATGCTGCCGGTCAACGAAGCGGCGTTCCAGTGGGGCGGACGGGCGTTCGCCGAAGCCACCGCGCCCGCCGGCGCCTGAGCCGGCGGGCGGAAGGAGAGCCGGATGCAGATCGGGGTACCGCGGGAAACGGCGCGCCACGAGCGGCGGGTAGGGCTGACACCCTGGGCGGCGGCGCACATCACCCGCCTGGGCCATACGGTCGTGGTCGAGAAGGGCGCCGGGGCGGGAGCCCTGTTCACGGACGACGAGTACACCGCGGCCGGCGCGCTGGTCGTCTACAGCCGTGAGGAAGCGCTCAAGCGGGTGGAGCTAGTGTGTTGCGTGACGCTGCCGCGGGCCGACGACCTGATCCTGCTGCGACCGGAGTCCGTGCTCTGCGGGTTCCATCACCTGTCCGTGGCGCCCCGCGCGGTGGTCGAGCGGCTGCGCGAGCTGCGCGCCACCATGATCGGCTACGAGCTGGTCCAGGACGCCAACGGCCACCGCACGCTGCTGATCCCGATGTCGGAGATGGCCGGGGAGATGGCCGTCTACGTCGCCGCGCACTACCTCCAGAACGAAGCGGGAGGGCGGGGCATTCTCCTGGGCGGCGTGCCCGGGATCGCGCCGCCCACGGTGGTCGTGCTGGGAGCCGGCACCGTGGGGCGGGCAGCCGCCGCGCGGGCGGCGGCCATCGGCGCCCACGTGATCGTGATGG
>DAINBS010000198.1:0-6211 GCA_036732805.1 Gemmatimonadales bacterium
TCCTTTTCGCGGCGCTGCAAGACGCTTGAGCTCTGTCAAGGCCACCTCGTTCAGGGCGAGATGATTGGCAAGTGGACTTACGTCTCCCGGCTGCCGGCCAATGATCTTCGTGGTGACGTTGCGGATAATTCCGGGGCCGTGTTCACGCGGCTGGGTCTCCGTGCCAACGAAGTCTACGAGTGTCTGGGATATCCCCCACACGCTGCCGCCCCGCTTGCGCGCCGTGCGGAACAACTGAACGACGCAATCCGCTAGTACGGGTGAATCAAGCAGCGCCCAACATTCGTCGAGCACCGTGATCGACGCCTGGCCGGAGCGGCCCGATGAACGCCTCGTGCTCGAACTTCCAGGACAGCGCGAGCCAGCGCTCGTCGTTCGTGTCGGCGTACAGGTCCACGAGCACCTCGTTCATCCCGCCGAACTCGGTGTTCAGCATCTCCTGGACCTGCGCGTCGGTGAGGCCCGACAGGATGCCCTCGGCCCACGCCGCGAACCGCGTTTCGACCTCGAGCGCGGTGCGGTTGTCCGTGAAGCGGTACGCGTCCCGCAGGCCGGCGAACGTCTTGTGCAGCGTGTACCACGGCGACCACTCGCCGTTGAGATCGAACGAGGCCGCCCGGATCTCGCCGCGGGCCAGCGCGCCGAACGCGCGGCGCCCGCCTTCGAGCGCGCTCAGGTACCCGTCGCCATGGGCCGCCTGCACGGCCCCGAGGTCGTCCACGATGTAGTCGGCCCGCTGCTTGAACCGCGCGTCGCCCGTTGCCGCCCACATCAGGCTCACCGCCGAGAGGTAGTGGCCGGCGATGTGCCCCGTGAGGTTGCGGCCGCCGCCGTCCCAGCCGCCGTACGGCTCCGCCTTTGGCGCAAGGCCCGCCCGCTCCCGGTAGTAGGCCAGCATGCGGTCCGGCTCCAGTTCCAGCAGGTAGCGGGCATCCAAATCCTGCGCGTGCTTGAGCGGGCCGCCGGTGAGCCGCACGTCGTGGAGCGGCAGCGGACGCGCGGGCACCGCCTCATCGCGCGGACGCGTGGGATCGAGCGGCGACGCGAGAATCGGGAGGCCGGCCAGGGAAGGTGCGGCGCCGGCGGTGAGCCCCATCTTGAGCAGGGTGCGGCGGGAAATCGTCATGGCGGACTCGCGCGGGTGGGTCGCATCCCAAACGTAACGCCTCAAGCGACCAGGCGGGCAGGCGGTCAGGGAACCTCTGCACGAGTCGAAACGGTGGGGTGCGGAGGCCGCGTACGTACCGCGAGACTTGTGCAGTGCTTCCCCAAGCGACGTCGGTGCCGTTTCGTTTGGCGCGCGACTACTTTGGATGGTCTCTCGATGCCGGGTTTCGCATGGTGACACGCGCCGGTGATGGCCGCACGCCGCGGCTTACGCCCGACGACGAGCTGGGGATGGAGATCGCGCTCCGCAACGCCCACGCGGCCGTGGCGCTGGGTGAGGTGCCCGTGGGGGCGGCACTTGTCCGGGCGGGCGAGATCGTCGCGTCTGCCCACAACGAGACCGTGGCGTTGCGCGATCCCACCCGTCACGCCGAGATGCTCGTGATAGCCGAGGGGTTGCGGCGGCTCAAGACGGACCGGCTCAGCGACTGTACCCTGTGCATCACGCTGGAGCCCTGTGCCCAGTGCGCCGGGGCCATCGTGCTCGCCAAAGTGGGGCGGGTAGTGTTCGGGGCGTGGGACCCCAAGGCCGGGATGGCGGGGAGCTTGCACGACCTGCTGCGTCATGCCCGGCTCAACCACCGACCCGAGGTGGTGGCCGGTGTGCACGCCGACGAGTGCGGGGCCCTGCTCAGCTCGTTCTTCGATGCCCGCCGGGGCGACAGGTAGGGGACTCGCCACGCGACTGGCTCCAGTCCCGGCGTCGCGCTAGAATTAAGCCCCTCACCGCCTGTCAGGTCTTCACCGCATGTTGCCCGATCCCGTGGTCGCCGAACCCGCCGACGCCGTCGGTACCCCGGCGGAAGCCGCGGCTCCGCTTGCCTGGGACCTGGCGGCACCGGAGGCGTTCCTGAGCCGGGAGCTGTCCTGGTTGGGGTTCGCGCGGCGGGTGATTGCGCTGGCGGAGGCGCCGGAGCTGCCGCTGCTGGAGCGTGTCAAGTTCGCGGGCATCTCCGGGATGCTGCACGACGAGTTCTTCATGAAGCGGATCAGCGGCCTCAAGCGCCAGATCCGCAAGCGCTCGGTCAAGCGGTCGCTGGACGGGCGCCTGCCGCAGGAGGAGCTGGACGCCTGCGGCGCGGAGCTGCGGGAGCAGGTGCTCCGGATCAGCGCCGTGCTGGAGCGTGAGCTGCGGCCGGCGCTCGCCGCCGAGGGGGTGGGGATTCACGACTACCCCGCGCTCTCGCCGGACGACCAGGCCGCCCTGCGCGACTACTTCGCGCAGTCGGTGCTGCCCATCCTCACGCCGCTCGCGGTGGACCCCGAGCACCCGTTCCCGTTCATCTCGAACCTCGGGCTCAACCTCGCGGTCCTGCTCCCGGATGACGCCGGCGGGCGCGAGCGTTTCGTGCGGCTCAAGGTCCCCAACAACCGGCCGCGCTGGGTGCCGCTCCCGAGCGGGCGGGGCTTCACGCCGCTCGAGCAGGTTATCGCGCAGAATCTGGATCTCGTGTACCCCGAATCGCCCCCGCGGGCGATGCACGTCTTCCAGATCACGCGGGGCGCCGAGGGCGACCTCGAGCCGCACCCCGAGAAGGACGAAGAGAACGAGGAGCCGGGGAGCATCGTGCGGCAGGTGAGCCGCGAGCTCAAGGCCCGGCGGTTCGCCGGGCCGGTGCGCCTCCAGGTGCAAGGCGGCATGCCCGAACGGCTGGTCGCATGGATTGCGCGGCAGCTCGGCTTCGGCCCCGAGGACGTGTACCCCACCGCGTCGCTCCTCGGGCTCTCCGACCTGATGCAGTTCGACGGGTCGCGCCGGCCGGACCTGTGCTACCCCGTGCACCAGCCCGTGACGCATCCGCGTCTGCGGCGGCTCGACCGCGAGGACGCGAACGCGCTGTTCGCGGAGATCCGCCGGGGCGACGTCCTCCTGCACCATCCGTACGACAGCTTCGAGACGTCCGTGCTGCGGTTCATCCAGGATGCGGCGGCGGACCCGGCGGTGCTCGCGATCAAGCTGACGATCTATCGGACGAGCAGCGACTCGCCCATCGTGCGCGCCCTCGCCGACGCGGCGCGTCAGGGCAAGCAGGTGGCGGTGCTGGTCGAGATCACCGCCCGGTTCGACGAGGCCCCCAACATCCAGTGGGGCAAGTTCCTCGAGAACGAGGGCGCGCACGTGGCATACGGGGTCGAACAGCTCAAGACCCACGTGAAACTCGCCCTCGTCGTTCGCGAAGAGGCCGGCCAGCTGCGCCAGTACGCGCACATCGGCACCGGCAATTATCATCCCGGCACGGCGCGCGTGTACGAGGACCTGGGGATCCTCACGGCCGATCCGGCCGTCTGCGCCGAGGTGGCGGCCGTGTTCAACGCGCTCACCGGCACCACGCCGTACCCTGAGCGGACCCGGATGCTGATCGCGCCGGTGTCCATGCGGGACCGCTTCTTCGAGCTGATCCGCCGCGAGGCCGAGCACGCGCGGGCCGGCCGGCCGTGCGGGATCTACGCCAAGATGAACCAGCTCCAGGACCCCGAGGTGATCCGGGAGCTGTACCGCGCCAGCCAGGCGGGAGTGCCGATCACGCTCAACGTGCGCGGGCTCTGCTGCCTGCGACCCGGCGTGCCCGGGCTCTCGGAGACCGTCCGCGTCTACAGCGTGGTGGGGCGGTTCCTCGAGCACTCGCGGCTGTACCGCTTCGCCAACGGCGGCAACGCGGAGTACTTCACCGGCTCGGCCGACTGGATGCACCGCAACCTCACGAACCGGATCGAGACGGTGGTGCCGGTGCAGGACCCCGTGCTGCGGCGGGCGCTCGATGAGGTCATCGAGGTGTACGAAACGGACAACTGCTCCGCGTGGGACTGCGGCGCGGACGGGATCTACGTTCAGCGCCGGCCGGCCGAGGGCGACGTGTGCCGGGCCGCGCAAACAGTGTTTCTCGAGAAGGCGGCAGGGGACGGTAAGGGACGGTAAGGGACGGTAGAGGGGGTGCTGGCGGTTGGCTCGCCTCGCGGCGGCCGGCCTACCGTCATCTACCGTCGTCTACCATCCTGGTTTGAACATCCGACATCCATCAGGGGAGTCTTCATCATGCCTACCAAGACCGTGGAAGCGGCCATCAACGATCAGATCGCCAAGGAGTTCTTTGCGTCCCACCTGTACCTCTCGATGGTGGCGTGGTTCGAGGTCCAGAACCTGCCGGGCTTCGCGCAGTGGATGCGAATGCAGACCGAGGAGGAGCGAGGCCACGCCATGCGGCTGTTCAACTACCTCATCGAGGCCGGCGGGCGGGTGCGCCTCAAGGCAATGGAGGCGCCCCCCGTGGAGTTCACGTCGCCGCTGCAGGTGATGCAGGCTTCGCTCAAGCACGAGCAGAAGGTGACGGCGTCCATCCGCAAGCTCTACGAGCTGGCGGACAAGGAGAAGGATTACGCCACGCAGCTTCACCTCCAGTGGTTCATCAGCGAGCAGCAGGAGGAGGAGAAGAACGTGAGCGACGTGATCGCCCGGCTCAAGCTGGCGGGTGACAACAAGGTGGCGCTGCTCCTGATCGATCGCGAGCTGGGAGGCCGGGGGCCCGAGGAAGCGGAGGGGGAAGGGGAGTAGTTCGCGGCTGAAGCCGCGGCTCGGCGTCATCCGCTGCCGCGGATGTGGCGGCCCGCTTGCGGGCTGATGCCGAGCCGCGAATTGACTCGCGAACGCCCTCTTACAGCGCCTCGAACCTCCCCTGGAAGAACC
Source organism: Gemmatimonadales bacterium (assembly GCA_036732805.1). Lineage (GTDB taxonomy): Bacteria > Gemmatimonadota > Gemmatimonadetes > Gemmatimonadales > GWC2-71-9 > JAOTWJ01. The sequence continues at coordinate 4,850 of DAINBS010000198.1, forward strand.
GCAGCATTGGCGGCTCGTAGACGAATCTGAGTCCCTTGAGCTCGTGCCGTCGCTCGTATAGCCGGATGATGCCCTCCGCCACGGCCCGCATGTGGTCGTTGGTGTACACGCGGCGCGGGATCGTGAGCCGCACCAGCTCGAGCGGCGGACGGTAGTTCTTGCCGGTCTCGGGATTCCGCCCCTTGGAGACGTTGCCGCGTTCCATGGCCCGGACCCCGGTCTCCACGAACAGTGCGGCGGCCAGCCGCTGGGCGGGGTATTCGTCCTGATCGATGTGGGGCAGGAACCGCCGTGCGTCGAGGAAGATCGCGTGCGTGCCAGGCGGGGTCACGATGGGCACCCCGGCCTCGAGCAGCAGGCGCCCGAGGTAATGGGTCTGCTGCACGCGCGCCTGGATGTAGCGGTCGTCCAGCATCTCCTCGACGCCGCGGGCCACCGCCGCGAGGTCCGCCGTGGCAAGACCGCCGTCGGTGACGTTGCCCTCGTGAACGCGCAGCAGCTCCTCGGCCTCCTGCGCCCACTGGGCGTTCTCCTTGAAGGCCAGGACGCCGCCGATGTTGATCAGGAAGTCCTTCTTCCCGCTCACGGTGCACCCGTCGCCGTAGAGCATCATCTCCCGCAGGATGTCGGCGACCCTGGCCTTGGCGTACCGGGGGTCGTTCCGCTGGATCATGCAGGCGTTCTCGACACAGCGGGTGGCGTCGAAGAACACGGGAATCCCGAGCCCGCTGCAGTACTCGTAGACCGCCTTCATGTTGTCCATGCTCACCGGCTGGCCGCCCGCCATGTTCACCGAGTGCTCGAACGAGATGTAGGCGATCTGCTCCGCGCCGTGCCTGGTCACCAGCGCCTGGAGCTTGGCCAAATCGATGTCGCCCTTCCACGGGTAGTCGCTCGCCGGGTCCTGAGCCTCGTCCACGATCACGTCGGCGAACACGCCGCCAGCCAACTCCTGGTGCAGTTTGGTGGTCGTGAAGTACATGTTGCCCGGGACGAGCTGTCCCTTGCGGATGCGGGTCTGGCTCAGGATGTGCTCGGCGGCGCGCCCCTGGTGGGTGGGGATGATGTACTCGTAGCCGAGCGCGTCCTGGAGCACGCGGACCAGGCGGTGGTACTCGTCGCTCGTCGTGGGGGTGGCGAGTGCCGCGTCGTACGCGGCCCACTGGGCCGTGCTCATGGCCGCCGTGCCGGAGTCGGTGAGCAGGTCGATCGTGACGTCCGCCGAGCGCAGCAGGAACGTGTTGTAGCCCGCGGCGCGGATCGCCTTCTCGCGGTCGCCCCGGGTCAGCACGCCCACGCGCTCGATCGTGTGGATGGTGTAAGGGAACACCTCGAAGGTGACGGGCTCGAGGTCCGGCAGCA
>DAINBS010000199.1:0-6203 GCA_036732805.1 Gemmatimonadales bacterium
CGGAGCGGACGGTGGCGGGCGTGCGGGTCCGCGACCCGGCCGCCGCCATCGCGGCCGCGCTGCCCGTGATCCGCGCGACGCGCACGGACGCCGTGATCGTGGTCGGCGACTTCGACGCGGCGTGCGCGGCGCCGGGGTGTGGCGGTGAGGCCGTCGGACTCGCCCGCGCCCTCGACTCCGGGGCCGTGCATGCCATCGTCGGCGGGACGGCCGCCATCCGCATCCGCGGGACGGCCGTGGCGCCGGTGCTGGCGTTCGGGCTGGGGCTCACGGTCGTGGACGTGGTCCAGCTCGCGGATGGCGGCACCGAGGCACGTGCTCGGGTGGACACGGTCTGGGCCAGTCGCGTCACGCCGGACTCCGGCGTGGCAAGGGTGGTGGCGCAGGAAATCGCGGCGCTCGACCGGGCACTGGATGAACCCGTGGCAACCCTCCGCTTCGCGCTGAGCGGCGACGGCCGGGACGACGGCGATCTGCCCGTCGGCCGGCTGGTGGCGGACGCGGTGCGCGGGGCGGGCCGGGGCCGGGTGGGCATCATTCCGAGCACGACGGTCCGGTTCGGGCTCGCGGGCGGGGCCGTCCGCCTGCGGCACCTCTACGAGCGGCTGCCGTTCCCGAGCCCCCTCGTGGCGCTCACGATCTCGGGGCGGGACCTGCTCGCCGCGCTCGACACCGCGCTCGCGGGTCAACCCATTCCGGTGCAGGTATCGGGCATCACCATCCGCTACGACGCCACCCGGCGTCCCGGCCAGCGGATCCGCGAGGTCTGGTTCGATGGCGGCGAGCGCCTGGACCGGCGGGCCACGTACCGCGTGGTAGTGCCCCAAGGTCTATTCGAGCTCGCCGGGTTCGCGGGGTGGGCGGGGCGCGACTCCGAGGCGTTGGGTGTCACGGACCGCCAGGCACTTCGTCGGTACCTGGGGCTCCTGCGCCAGCCGGTGGAGGCGCCGGCCGCCGAGCGGGTGACCGTCCGGCGATGAGCCGGCCGCTCACGCGGGAAGCGCTGCGGCTGCTGCCCAAGGCCGAGCTGCACACGCATCTCGACGGCTGCCTGCGCCCCGCGACGCTGCTCGAGCTGTCGGCGGAGGCGGGCGTGCCGCTCTCCGCGCGGACGCCGGCGGAGGTGGCCGACCTCATGCTCGTGCGTCACGCGCGCAATCTGGACGAGTATCTCGAGCGCTATATCAATACGGTCCGCGCGCTCCAGTCGCGCGCCGCGCTCACGCGCGTGGCCCGGGAGCTGATGGAGGACGCCGAGGCCGACGGGATCCGGTACATCGAGATCCGCTTCTGTCCCGCGCTCCACACGCCGGGCGTGTCGCTGGAAGAAGCACTCGAGGCGGTGCTCGAGGGGATGCGGAATGGCACCGGCCGGATCCGCGGGCAGATCATCGCCTGCGGGCTGCGCACGCTCCCTCCGTCCACGTCGCTCGCGATCGCGCGGGCCGCGGCCCGGTATCGGGACCACGGCGTCGTCGCGTTCGATCTGGCCGGCTCCGAGGCGGGGCATCCGCCCGGACCGCACGCCGAGGCCTTCCGCGCCGCGCGGGACGCGGGTCTCCGGATCACGTGCCACGCGGGCGAGGCGGCCGGCGCGCAGTCGGTGCGGGAGGCGCTGGACGTCTGCGGTGCCGAGCGCATTGGCCACGGGGTGCGCCTGGGGGAGGACCCGGCCCTGCAGGAGGAGGTGCGGACCCGGGGCGTCCCGCTCGAGGTCTGCCTCACGTCGAACCTCCACACCCACACCGTGACCGACCTGGCCGCCCATCCGGCCATCGGGTACGCCGCGGCGGGCGTTCCCATCACGCTCAACACGGACAGCCGCCTGATGGACCGCACCACCCTGACCGACGAGTACTGGATCGCGCACACCGTGCTCGGGCTCGATGCCGCGACGATCGCGCGGATCGCGCGGAACGGCTTCGCGCACGCGTTCCTTCCAGACGACGCCAGGCGGGCGCTGCTGGCCGAGGTCACGCCGGCGATCGAGGCGATGGCATGACCGCGATCGCGCTTTGGCAGCTCGCGGGCGGCCCCGCCGCGCCCGATCCGGGCACGCCGTTCGCGGCGCGGCTGATGGGCCTGGTGGGCCTGGCGACGATGATCGCCATCGCGTGGCTCCTCTCGGGCGACCGCGCAAGGATCCCGTGGCGGCTGGTGGGTGTGGGGGTGGCGCTCCAGGCGGCCCTCGGTCTCATCGTGCTCAAGACCGGCGTGGGCCGGGCGCTGTTCAACGGCGCGAACATCGTGTTCACCCGCCTGCTCGGGTTCACCGAGCAGGGGGCGCGGTTCATCTTCGGAAACCTGGTGCGGAACAACGTGCCGGTGGGCGCGCCAGCCGGGACGCCGGCCGACATGGCCCCGGTGAGCGATCCCAGCCTCTGGGCGGCCACCGGCGCCTACTTCGCGTTCAGCGTGCTGCCCACGATCATCTTCTTCTCGGCCCTGATGTCCGTGCTGTACTACCTGGGCATCATGCAGCGCGTCGTGCAGGCGATGGCCTGGGTGTTCCAGCGGTTGCTCGGCACCTCGGGCGCGGAGACGCTCTCGGCCACGGGGAACATCTTCGTGGGCCAGACCGAAGCCCCGCTGCTGATCAAGCCGTTCGTGAGCGCCATGACGCTGTCCGAGCTGAACACGGTGATGGTGGGCGGATTCGCCACGATCGCCGGGGGCGTGATGGCGGCGTACGTCGGCATGCTGTCGCCGTATTTCCCCGACATCGCCGGCCACCTGCTCACGGCGAGCGTGATGAACGCGCCCGCCGGACTGCTCATCTCCAAGATCCTCGTTCCCGAGGTCGGCGTGCCGGTCACGCGCGGCAAGGTGAAGGTCGAGATCGCCAAGACCGAAGCCAACGTGATCGAAGCGGCGGCGGCGGGGGCGGGGCAGGGCCTCCAGCTCGCGCTCAACGTGGCGGCCATGCTGCTCGCGTTCATCGCCCTGATCGCGCTGATCAACGCCGTGCTGGTCTGGGGCGGCGGCCTGGTGGGCGTGGAGGGGCTCACGCTGGAGCGCCTGCTGGGCTGGGTGCTCGCGCCGCTCGCCTGGCTCATGGGGGTCCCGTGGGCGGACGCCGGCACGGTGGGCTCGCTCATCGGGGTGAAGGCATCGGTCAACGAGTTCGTCGCGTACCTCCAGCTTGCCGGCATCATGAACGGTGACGGGCTGAGCATGCGGGCCGAGATCATCGCGACCTACGCGCTGCTCGGCTTTGCCAACTTCTCGTCCATCGCCATCCAGATCGGTGGGATCGGCGGGCTCGCCCCCGAGCGGCGCGGCGACCTCGCGCGGCTCGGGCTCAAGGCGATGATCGGCGGGAATCTGGCGGCGTTCATGTCGGCCTCGCTCGCCGGAATGTTGTTGTGAGGGAGTGGATGGGAGGGGGCGGGCCACAGGTTAGACGGCGAGGCGGCAAGACGGCAAGCGGGGGGTAGAATGGAGGAGAAAGCGGTCGCGCGCATCCGGGAGCGCCTCGCCGGCCTGACGCCTCGCGTGGGAATCGTGTTGGGGTCGGGGTTGGCGGGGTTGGCCGACGTCGTCGAGAAGGCGACGGTCATTCCCTACGCGGACGTGCCCGGGATGCCGCAGCCGACGGTTCCGGGACATCGTGGCGAGTTCGTGGCCGGGAGGATCGAAGGGGTCCCGGTCATCCTCCAGCGCGGTCGCCTGCACCTCTACGAAGGTCACGGCCCCGAGACGGCCGTCTTTCCCGTGCGGCTGATGGCCGCCCTGGGCATCGAAGTCCTGATCGTCACGAACGCCGCGGGAGGCATCCGGCCGGCCATGCGGCCGCCCGCGCTCATGCTCATCAGCGACCACCTGAACCTCACCGCTCGCTCGCCGCTCCTCGGTCCCGCCGGCGAAGGCGAGCAGCGGTTTCCGGACATGTCGGCCGCGTACGATCCGGCGCTCCGCGCCCTCGCTCGTGAGGTCGCCCGCGGCGCCGGGTTCACGCTGCACGAGGGCGTGTACGCGGGGCTCCTGGGCCCGAGCTTCGAGACGCCGGCCGAGATCCGCATGCTCGCCACCATGGGAGCCGATGCGGTCGGGATGTCCACGGTGCTCGAGGTGATCGCGGCCCGCGCGCGCGGGGTGCGCGTGCTGGGGATTTCCACGATCACCAATCCCGCCGCGGGCATCACCGACCGGCCGCTCGACCATGAAGAGGTTCTGGCGGCCGGATTGGCAGTAGCCCGCGAGCTGGAAGCGCTGGTGCGGGGGGTGGTGAGTCAGGCGGTCAGGCGGTCAGGCGGTCAGGAGGTAAGACGCTAGGGCGGAGAGAGTTATGGGAAGTCCTGCCGCCCCTGCCGCTTCTGCCACGTGAGCACGTGAGGACGTGAGAATACACCCTCCCCCAGCTCTCCCGCTTCTCCCACCCCTCCCGCTCCTTGTGTAACCCTTTCTCACATCGCTGTGTCCGAGCATATGGACGCGACACGCGCCTTGGACCCCGGGAGTTCCGTTTTGGGTGAACGAGACCTGATTGCGGCGGCACTCGCCGGGGATCCGGCGGCCGAACGGCAGCTGTACGAGGCGCACGTGGACCGCGTGTACCGGTTGGCGTACCGGATGACCGGCGACGACACGCTGGCCCAGGACTGCACGCAGGACACGTTCGTCCGGGTGTTCGACCGGTTGGCGGAATTCCGCGGGGAGGCGGCGCTGAGCACCTGGATCCACTCGGTGGCGACGTCGGTGATCCTGAACGCGCTGCGCACCGTGAAGCGCCTGAGGAGTCGCGAGATGCCGGAGGAAGCGGGACTGGACGTAGGACACACGCCGCACGACGGGGCGCCGCTGCTGCGGCAGCGTCTGGAAGCAGCGATCGGCGGGTTGCCGGACAAGCTGAGGATGGTGTTCACGATGCACGACGTCGAGGGATACACGCACGAGGAAATCGGCAGCGCGCTGGGCGTGCCGGTGGGCACGTCGAAGGCGCAGCTGTTCCGCGCGCGGGCCCGGCTGCGGGAGGCACTGGCGGGGCTCGCGGGGGAGTGGGCCGTATGAAGGACGACGAACAGATGGACGTGCGGATCCAGGAGCTGGCGCGCGGCCTGAACGTGCCGCCGCCGACCCCGCGGGCGGAGCTGTGGGAGCGGATCCAGGCCGAGCGCGCCTCGCGCCGCCAGGCCGTGATCCCGCTCAGGCGCAGGGTCCGTTGGGTGGGGTGGGCGGTGGGACTCGCCGCCACGCTCGCCCTGGGGGTGGCGCTCGGTCGGATGAGCATGCGGTCCGAGCCCGCGGCCCCGATGGCCGCGGTCCCCGAGGCGGCGACGGGTGTCGAGGAGAGCATGCCCGCGGCGTACCGCGTCGCGACAGCGGAGCACCTGGGCCAGGTGGAGACGTTCCTGACGGTGTTCAGCGCGGAGGCGCCGGGCGGCCGCCGGCTCACCAACGCGGACTTCGAGATGCCGGCGCGCCAGCTGCTGCGGCGCACCCGGATGCTGCGGGAGTCGCCGGCGGCGACCAACGACGTGGCGCTGCGGGCGCTGCTGGACGACGTGGAGCTGGTGCTGCTGCAGATCACCGCGTTCGCGCAGGTGGGCGACGAACGGGAGCTGGATTTCGTGGAACAGGGAATCACTGAGCGGTCCGTCATGCTGCGACTGCGGTCGGCCCTGCCGAGCGTACCGCAGCGCGGGACCGTGGGAGGATCACTGTGAGGAGCGTAGCGATGACACCGAATGGTGCCCTGCGGGGCATGCTGGTCTTTGGATTCCTCCTCGCCGTCGTGCCGGCACAGGCGCAGCGGACCGGGACCCCCTCGCCCGACGGCGTCGGCGTGGCCGTGCCCGCCCCATGGCTGCAGCAGGACGTGGGCGACTCGCTCTACCAGGCGGGCCGCGCGGCGCTGAACCGGGCCGACTATCGCGGCGCGGCGCGGCAGTTCCGCTCCCTGCGCGAGCGGTATCCCCGCTCGGGCTACGCCGGCGACGCCTACTATTGGGAGGCGTTCGCCCGGGGCAAGCTGGGATCGCGCGGGGAGCTGCGGTCCGCGCTCGCGCTGCTCGACGAGCAGGCGGAGCGCTACCCCGACGCCCGGACGATCCGGGACGCCCGCGAGCTGCGGGTGCGGGTCCAGGGTGATCTCGCGCAGATGGGCGACGCGGCGTCCGCCGCGGCGGTGGCCACGGCGGCGGCACCGCCGGTCACCCCCGTTCCGCCCGTGACGGCCGTGCCGCCCCGCGGTGCGGCCCCCG
>DAINBS010000200.1:0-6190 GCA_036732805.1 Gemmatimonadales bacterium
AGAACCCGACGCCGGCCGAGCCGTCGTCGCTCCAGCGGCCGGGGCGGTCCTGCTGCTGCAGCAGGAAGCCGGCGAGCCGGACCACGGCCGCATGGTCCCGCTCGGCGCCCAGCTCGAGCAGCTCCCACAGCGCGCGCGCGGTGAGCACGAGGGAGCCGCCGATGCTGCCGTCGAGCCGGCTGCGGCGGCGCCGTTCCCGGATCAGGTGATCCGCGAGGTCGGGGTCCCGCGGCGCCGCCTGCCCGAGCAGGCGTCGGGCGACCACCCCCTCGATGGTCTCCCGCTGCGCGAAGAACCGGGCCGCGCGCTCCAGCGCCCGCTCGACCGCGACCGCCGTCGCCGCAGCGTCGCCGGTACTCATGATCCCGGCTTGAGCGTTGCCGGGTCGTTGGGGTACCCAGCCGAAACGACCTCGACGACCGTCGAGAGGTTGCCGATGTCCACCCGCGGATCGGCCCGCAGCACGACGAAGTCGGCCACGGCGCCTACCCGCAGGACCCCGATGCTGTCGGCGCCGATGAGCCGCGCGGCGTCGCGGGTCGCCGTCATCAGCGCCTGCTCCGGTGTGAGGCCCGCGCCCACGAGGAGCCCCAGCTCGCGGTGCAGGGAGCTGCCCGGCGGCAGGAGCTGGTTGGGGCTGTCCGACCCCGCGACCACGAGTCCGCCGGCCCGATGGAAGAGGCGCACGAACAGGTCCTGAAGCGGGCGGCTGCGTTGGAAGGCCTGGAAGTCGGCGCGCGAGATCCCCGCCCGGCGGATGAGGTCCGGCACGTTCCACGCGTTCACCGCGCCGGCGGGCATGCCGGACACGTCGAGTGCCTGTGCATAGGCGGGATCGTCCAGGTGGCCCCACGCTTCGTGGAGCCCCAGCGTGGGCACGAGGGCCACGCCCGCCGTGACGAGCGCCGTCGCCACCTGCTGAAGCCGGGCGGAATCCAACTGACTCCAGGCGCGCTCGGCCGCGTTCCACCCCCGGAAGAAGTCCGCGTGCGCGGCCCGGAGCGCCGAGGCGTTTGCCAATGCCGCTTCCGGCACGCCGGTCAGGTGCTCGATGGACCGGACCCCCAACTGCGCCGCGGTCACGGCGTCCACCAGCCCGAGGTGAGCGGCCACGGGCATCTCGAGGGCCTTGGCCTCATCGAGCAGCGGCCCAAGCAGCCGCCGGTCGAGGTTGGCATAGGCCTTGATCTGCGTCGCGCCGATCAGGACACGGTTGCCGACGGCGCGCCGCGCATCGCTCGCCGTGCGCACCGTGGTCGCGCCCGGCCACACCGCGGGTGCCCCGTCCACCATGGCCCCGGACACGTAGAGACGCGGTCCGTTCGCGGTGCCGGCGGCCACGTCGTCGCGCAGGAAGATCACGCTGTCCTGGATGCCGCCCATGTCCCGCACGCTGGTAACGCCGTATGCCAGGAATCCGCCGAGCGTCCATCGCTCGGCATGCACGTGCGCGTCGATCAGGCCCGGAATGATCCACCGGCCCGCGGCATCGCGAACCTCGGCCCCGCGGGGGACCGTGACGTCCGCGGCCGGACCGAGGGCCTCGATGTGTCCGTCCGCGACGATCAGAACCGCGCCCCGGATGATCGGGCCGTCCGCGGTGATCACCGACGCGCCGGTCCACGCGATCTTGCCCTTGCCCGGCGACGGGCAGGCCGCCAGGCCGAGTACGAAGAGCGGGAACAGGAGCGCGACTCGCCGCTGCATTGGGGATCTCCCCGTGAGGGACGCGGTTGGACCGCGTACGGAAAATACGGTGGGGCGGCCGCAGGATGCGACCGCCCCACGATGGCGCGGCACGGCAAGCAGTGTCAACGCCTGCGTTTGGACGCCGCCTTCTTCACGGGCCGGCGGGCGGCCTTCTTTGCCGGCTTTCTGGCCGCCTTCTTCTTCGCAGGCTTCTTCTTCGCGGCCGCCTTCTTCACTGCCTTCTTGGCCGCCTTCTTCTTTGCAGGCTTCTTCGCCTTTGCAGGCTTCTTCGCCGCCGCCTTCGGGGCGGCTGGGGCCCGCTGTGCCGGTTTGCGAGCCGGCTCAGCCCGAGCCGGCGCCGGCGCCGGGGCTGCGGGCGGAGGCGGCGTCGATGACCAGATCGGCTCCGCCGGTTCGGGCTTGACCGGCGCCGGGATTGGCATGGGATCCCACATCCCGGGGCCCCCGACTCCATCCGCATCGAAACCGCTCATGTACATGGTGCGCTCCCTCCCTGTGACGGATCGGTGCTGCGTTCCGTGCAATAGTTTGGGGCGGATCGGTGCGTCCGCAAGGTGGTGGGTGCCAATTCGGGGTGGCCGTTTGGTCCAACGGCGCTTGACGCCCCTTCCGGCAGTCACTAGGTTGACGACGTATCTGCTGATGTCAGTTAAACTTACGGGCATTCGGGGCAGAGCGTGACCATGGTCCAGACGCGCGCCCTCCTCCTGGCGCTCCTGGTGGCTGCGGGCCCTGCCGCCTCACAGGAGGTCGCGAGCATCCAGCTTTCACACGCATCGGTCAGCCTCGCGGTCGGAAGCCGTCAAACCGTCTTCGCCACGGCCTACACGGCGGGCGGCTCCCCCCTGAGCGTCCAGTTCCGGTGGACGTCCGGTGACGCGGCGGTCGTTGCCGTGGAGGTCAGCGAGTCGGAGAGTGACTTCGCGGAGCTGGTGGCGGTCGGGCCGGGCACCGCCCGCGTCACGGTCCGGGCAGGCGCACGGTCGGAGGCGGTCACCGTGACGGTTACGGGGCAGGCCGCGGGAGGGCAGGGGGTGGCCGCGGCGCTGAACATCGATCCGCCCACGGTCCAGCTCCTGCGGGGCGAGGCGCAGCGACTCCGCCCTGTCTTCCTGCGGGCCGATGGCGAGCTGGCCAATGGCGCTCCGGTTCAGTGGGCCTCTCTCAATCCCGCCGTTGCCAACGTGGATCCCGCGACCGGTGTGGTCGTCGGCATCTCCGCCGGGCAGGGGGCGGTCCAGGCCACCGCCGGAGCTCTCAACCGGATCGCGACGGTCGAGGTCGCCGACGCGCCGATCACATTCACCGTCCCCGCGCTGGGGCTATCCCCCGGCGCGGAAGGGGTGATCGAGGTGACCGTCCCCAGCCAGCGCGGTCGCCCGCTCGCCGGCGATGGGCTCACCTGGCGGTCCACCAACGAGCAGATCGTTCGCGTCACGCCACTCGGCGTCGCCCGCGGCGTGGCCCCGGGACGCGCGTCCGTGGTGGTGGAAGGCTATGGACAGGTGCGCGAGCTGCCGGTGACGGTGCACCGCGCGGTGGCGTTTGTGGACGCGACGCCGGCGTTCTCCCGGGGGCCGATCCAGGTTCCCCTGAGCGGCAGCCGCCTGTTCCGCGTCGTGTCCAAGGCGGCGGACGAATCGGACATACCGGAGGCTCCGGTCGCGTGGTCGGTGGGTGACACGACGGTCGCGGCGTTCAACCCGTCCACCGGTCACCTCACCGGGCGCGCGCTGGGCACGACGACACTGCTGGCGCGGCCGGCCGGACCGGGGCTCGACATCACCTGGCAGATCGAGGTGATCGCGGGCGGCATCCAGATCGTTCCGGATCGGGTCGGGTTCGGCGTGGGGGAGGGGCTCGCGCTCCGGGCGAACTTCACGACCGGCGAGGGCGCGCCGATCGGGCCCGCGCAGGGCGTGCAGTGGCTCACCGAGAACGCCAACGTGGTACGCGTGGATGGCGAGGGCCGGATCACCGGCGCGGGCCCGGGTCATGCCCGGGTTATCGTCTCCACCCCGTGGGGACGGGCCGACAGCACGGACGTGTACGTCCAGGGGGCGCTGCTGTTCACGTCGTCGCGCACGGGATCGGCCGACCTGTTCACTGCGGATCCCGCGGCCCCGTCGCGGGAGACAGGCCAGGTCACGTCGGACCCGACCAACGAGGCGATGGGTGCGTGGTCCCCCGACGGATCGCGCCTCGCGTTCGTGAGCGACCGCGACGGGAACTACGAGCTGTACGTATCGGACGCCGACGGCGCCACCCCCCGGCGCCTGACGTCCACGGCGGACGTCGCCGAGCTGACGCCCGAGTGGACGCCCGACGGCCGCCAGATCGTCTACGCGGCGCAGCTCACAGGCGGGCGGGCGCAGATCTGGATCATGAACGCGGACGCGACGGACGCGCACACGCTCACGTCCGAGGCGCAGGGCGCCAATCTCGATCCGGCGGTCTCAGCGGACGGACGGTCCATCGCGTTCACGACCACGAGGGACGGCAACTACGAGATCTACGTGATGGACGGGGATGGAACCAATCAGCGCCCGGCCCTCACGTCACCGGCCAAGGAGAGCAAGCCGGCGTGGTTCCCGAACGGCGATCTCGGGTTCGTCCAGGAACGGACGGGGCGCGGCCGGCTCGTCCCGGTCCTGGTGCGGCAGCAGGGGTCCGGCGGCATCTCGCAGCCCATCTCCCCGAGCGATCTGCCCATCACCGACTTCGCCGTCAACGGCGCGGGAGACCTGGTGGTCCTCGAGGTGGCAACCCCGGCCGAGGGCGGCCGATTCGAGCGACGGCTGTTTCTCCTGCCCCTCGGGGGAACCGCCGTCGAACTGCCCCGGCAGCCGGGTGAACAGCAGTCGAATCCCGCCTTCCGCCAGCCGCTCGCCCGGTAATCCGTGCGCGCCTTCGTTCTGACCGGGCACGGCGATCTCTCGCGGCTCGCGTTGGCGGACGTGCCCGCCCCAGAGGTGCGCGGCCCGCTGGACGTGAGAATCGCTCTACGGGCGGCCGCACTGAACCATCTGGACTTGTGGACCGTGCGCGGTTTGCCCGGCCTCTCGCTCCGGTTTCCGCACATTCTGGGTGGGGACGGCGCGGGCGTCGTCGAGTCGGTGGGAAGCGACGTGACGCGGGTGAAGCCGGGCGACGCGGTGCTCTTCAATCCCGGGCTGTCCTGCTATCGCTGCGAGTACTGTCACGCCGGGGAGCACTCCCTCTGCGTCGAGTACCGCCTGTTGGGCGAGCACGTGGCCGGCACGCTGGCCGAGTACATCGTGATGCCGGAGCCCAACGTCTTCCCCATTCCCACGCCGCCGGCGCCGCACCCGCCGATCACGTTCCCGGAAGCCGCGGCCTTCTCGCTGGTCACCCTCACGGCGTGGCGCATGGTGATGACCCGCGCGCGGGTGAAGCCCGGTGACACGGTGCTCGTGTGGGGGGTCGGGGGTGGTGTGGCGAGCACGGCGCTGCGGGTGGCCAAACTCGCCGGCGCGTTCGTGATCGCGACCTCGTCGAACGCCGCCAAGCTGGCCCGGGCGCGGGAGCTGGGCGCCGATGTGACGCTCGATCATACCGCCGTGGATGTGGCCCGCGAGGTCCGCTCGCTCACGGGCAAGCGTGGCGCGGACGTGGTCATCGAGCACGTGGGTGAAGCGACGTGGGAGCAGTCGCTCCGGGCCCTGGGGCGGGGCGGGCGGGTCGTGACGTGCGGCGGCACGACGGGACCCATGCTCATGGTGGACGTGCGCCGGCTGTTCTGGTACCAGTGGGACATCCTGGGCTCGACGATGGGCAACGCGGAGGAATACCGCGCTGTCGTGCGCCTGCTCGGCCAGGGGAAGCTGCGCCCCCTCGTGGACTCGGTGGTTCCGCTGGCCGACGCCCGTCAGGCCTTCGAGCGGCTCGCGGCGGGCGATCAGATGGGGAAGGTGGTCGTCGAAATCTGAAATGATCGGCCCCTCCCGGCTGGCCGTGGTGGCGCTCGCGCTGGTGCTGCGAGGCAACGTCGCCGTTCCGCAGGATCCCTGTCCGGGCTACGACGTCGCCGTAGAAGCGGGGTGGGTCCGCTACCGCGCGGGCGAGATCGCGCCGGCGGACTCCCTGTTTGCGCGGGCGTACGCCCTCTGCCCCGGGCGGATCGGCGCCCGGGTCGGACTGGGTTACACGGCCCTGCGGAGCGACCGCCTGCGGGAGGCGGAGCGGTGGTTCGCGGGCGCCCTGGCGCTCGACGCGAGCGACGTCGACGCGCGTCTGGGAGCGGCGCTGGTCGCGTATCGCATGGGTGACAGCGTGGCGGCAATCCGGGACTTCGAGGCCGTGCGCCGCGCGGATCCGACAAACGCCACGGCGCGGGAGTTCCTGGATCAGCTGGGTGTGCTGCGGCCGCCCACCCGCCCGCCCCTCGTCCTCCCAGATTCGACAGAAGCCGTGGCGCGCGCGCGGGGCGACCAGTTCGAGGTGCTGACACCCGCCGGAT
>DAINBS010000201.1:0-331 GCA_036732805.1 Gemmatimonadales bacterium
GCAGGGCTCGTCCTGCCCGTATGCCGCCGGCGCCGCCACGAGCGTGGCCGCTACGAGCAGCCACCCCTTCCACATCGACCGCATGGAACCTCCCTGACCATCCCGGGGCCGCGGGCACCGCGATTCCCGTCGCCGCGCCGCCCCGCCGTCACCCTGACGGCGGAGCACCTCCAGGCCTCTCACCCCCGCGGTCCGGCCGCCGCGCGATCGACCTGCGGGGCCCTTTCATGCGGAACCCGGCTCCCACTCCACCGAGCGGGAGCCGGGCTCCCTGTCGAAGTCAGCGCTCGTCGACCTCGTCCGTCACTTCACCCGCAGTCCGGGCGGCGGC
>DAINBS010000201.1:341-4095 GCA_036732805.1 Gemmatimonadales bacterium
TAGCCCAGCTCGTCTCGGCCCAGAGCGACCAGGGCGGCTGGAGCTGGACCGGCGGCCCAGGCAGCGCATAGTAGTCCTGCAGGTAGTCGATCGAGGCGATCAGCAGGGCCTCGAGCAGGAACGGGTTGTGCACGCCCTCACCGCTCGACTTGTGCGCAGTGTTCGAGCTGCCCTGCGTCGTGCACTCAGGCGTCGTGGTGGAGTTGCAGCTGAGCTGCCCCTGGACCGTGAAGCTCGCCCACACGGTCCGCTCGTTCGTACGCGCGAGCTGGGCATTCCAGATGGCGCCTTCGGCCGGCGTGAGCACGCCGTCGTACAGGTTGATTGCGTTCAGGTTGCCGGCATCGATCGCCTGACCCAGCACGTCCGGCAGGATGCCGCCGTCGGTGCGCTCCATCACCGAGTCGCCGTCGTCGTCCCACAGCAGGTCCACGTAGAAGTTCATGCTGGCCACGGTCGCGACGAACGCGCCACGGGCACCCTCTTCGCTGGTGTGGCAACCGGCCACCGCGCACCCGGCGAACTGGCGTTCCTCGAGGGGGCACGGGCCGGCCGTCGGGAGGCCCTGCGCGTCGAGGCACTGGATGGCCTCGAACGTGTGGCCGACGCTCCTGAGCAGGAAGTCGCCGGTCGCTTCATCGGTCACGTCGAACATGTAGACGTGGCAGCTGGCGCACAGGCGCGGATTGGCCTCCGTGCCGTGCGAGCTCACGATCTTGGTCTCGTCGTACTCGAAGTTGGGCGGGCGATAGCCGACGTCTTCGTCAATCACCAGCAGGCCCTGGGCGGCATGCGGCCCTCGGCGGGTGGTGTTGCTCGCCGGCGGAACGCCTTCGCGGGAGTGGCACTGCACGCAGAGGTTCTCGCGCGTCGGGACGTCGATGGGCGCCCGCAACTGGCCTTCGTTCGTCACATCGTGCGGATCATGACACGTGGCGCACACGATCGGCTGATAGTCGGCGGCCGTCTTCTCGACGTAGTCCGCGGTCTCGCCGAAGTTGTTCTCGATGGCCTTCCGGCCCTCGTGGCAGTCCTGGCAGCCCGCGCGGCCGCCCTCTTCGATGTACGCCGTGCCGGCGAAGCCGTGCTTCGACTCGCGCCACTGCTCGACGAACGGATGGTGCGTGCCCTCGTGGCAATCGGCGCAACCGTTCGTGCCCAGCGTGTCCACCGCGATGGACGCGAAGGGCCGGATCACGTTCCCGGCCTGCACTGATTCGACGTGCGGCAGGCCCGGCCCGTGGCAGCTCTCGCACTGCACGTTGAAGTAGGTGGAATCCTGCACGAGGTTGTAGCCCGCGGAATCCGTGAGGGCGTTGCCGAGCTCGCTCACCGAGTGGCACTCGGATCAGAAGTCCTCGGCGGCCCCCGAGTTCTGGAGGGTCTCCCATGCGCCCGCGTGCGCCGTCAACCCCCACGAGGCCTGGTAGTCGGCGTGGCAGTTGCCGCACACCGTCTGGTTGTCCTCGACGCTGTAGAGGCCAAGGAACCCGTTGAGGCTGTCGGCCGGCTGGTTGAAGACCGGACGTTCGACCTCGATGATGGTCGTGTCGTACTCCGTCTCGGTACACGCAGTGCCGAGACCGCCGGTCGCGAGCACGGTGACCAGCGGCCACGCCAGGCTCACGGCCCAGATCCGACGAAGCAGAACTTTCACACCCCACCCCATTCTGTCGTGGTACAGCGCGTTCTGTAGTTGTACAGCGCGCACGCTACGGGGATCTACGGAAGCTCAACCGCGAATGTAGGCAGTGTGAATTAAGAACCCGTGAAGCACTCCTGAAGAGTGTCCCTTCTACGTAACAGCGTACTGGGTAAGCGTTTAGGAGACTAAAGATGATGAAGCGGGGGTGGCTTCAGGGAGCGGTTCGGTCGGTGGCCCACCGCAACGCCGCACGGACGGCGCGCCGCCACTCACGATGCCCAACAGCAGCGGCGTGCTCGAGTGCGCCCGCCACCTCGAAGCGGCGATGCGTCTGCGTTCCTGCGAAGCTGGACGCGTCGCGCCACACGCCCGTCGCGAGGCCCGCGAGACCCGCCGCGCCGAGGGCGGTCGATTCGACGACAGCCGGCCGCAGCACCGGCACGCCCAACACCGTCGCCTGGAACTCCATGAGCCAGTCGTTCGCGGCGGCCCCGCCGTCCACGCGCAGCGACCGGAGGGGGACGCCGGTTGCGCCGGTCATCGCCTCCACCACGTCGCGGGTCCCGTAGGCCATCGCCTCGAGCGCCGCCCGCACGACATGTGCTCGGGACGTGCCGCGCGTGAGCCCCACAATCAGGCCCCGGGCCTCCGGCTCCCAGTGGGGCGCGCCGAGGCCCACGAGGGCGGGCACGAACACGACCCCGCCGGTGTCCGGCACCGAGCGCGCGAGCGCCTCGCTCTCCCCGGCTGACGCCAGGATGCCCAGCCCGTCGCGCAGCCACTGGATGGCGGCACCAGCCACGAAGATGGCGCCTTCCACGGCGAGCGCCGGCGCCCCGCGCGCGTCGCAGGCCATCGTGGTCAGCACGCGCCCGTCGGCCCGCGGCAGGCGATCGCCCACGAGCATGAGCAGGAACGCGCCGGTCCCATAGGTGTTCTTGGCCTCACCGGGGACATGACAGCCCTGGCCGAACAGGGCGGCCTGCTGGTCGCCCGCCATCCCCCCGATCGGAATCCCGGACGCGAACGGGGCGACCGGCGCGGTTTCGCCGCACACCCCGCTCGAGGCCACGATGCGCGGCAGCGCCGCGCGCGGGACGCCGAACAGCCGGAGGAGGTCGTCGTCCCAGTCCCGCGCGGCGAGGTTGTACAGCAGCGTGCGCGACGCGTTCGTGTGGTCCGTGACGAACGCCGCGCCGCCCGACAATCGGTACGCGAGCCACGTGTCCACCGTCCCGAATACCACCTCGCCGCGCTCGGCGCGCGGGCGCAACCCCGGCAGCTCGCGCAGGAGCCACTCGATCTTGGTGGCCGAGAAGTAGGGGTCCCACACGAGGCCCGTGCGGCGCGCGAGGTCGTCCGTCCCGTGGACCGCGCGGAGCTCCCGGCAGCGGGCGGCGGTGCGTCGGTCCTGCCAGACGAGCGCGCGGTGCACCGGCTGTCCGGTGCCGCGCTCCCAAGCGACGACGGTTTCCCGCTGATTGGTGATCCCGATCGCGTCGGGACGCGCGCCGCCCAGGGCGCTGGCCGCCGCGGCACAGGTGGTGGCCCAGATCTCCTCGGGGTCGTGCTCCACCCACCCGGGCTGGGGATAGTACTGGGTGATCTCCTGGTAGCCGCGGCCACGGATGGCGCCGTCGTCGCCGATCAGCAGCGCGGTGGAACCGGTGGTTCCCTGATCGAGGGCGAGGACGGTGGGCATCTTGTTAAGCTAGTCCGGCGAGAGGCCGAAGCGCCAAGGCGAAGGGCAACACACCTGGCGCCCGCTTGCCGTCCTGCCCGTCTGCCCGTCTGTCCCACGACCTAACACCCGAAGCCCGCCGCCCAGCGCCTATGCGACGAACCGCGCCAGCTCCTCGAGACTCGACGAGCGCTTGAAGATCGTGAGCAGCTCGGCCATCGCGTCAATCGGGCTCAGGCGGGCCAGGTAGTTCCGCAGGGCGTGCGAGATGGCGAGGACGTCCGGCGTGAGCAGCAGCTCCTCGCGCCGTGTGGAGCTCGCGTTCAGGTCGATGGCCGGGAAGATGCGCCGTTCGGACAGCTCGCGGCTCAGCACCAGCTCGCTGTTGCCGGTGCCCTTGAACTCCTCGAAGATGACCTCGTCCATCT
>DAINBS010000201.1:4105-6121 GCA_036732805.1 Gemmatimonadales bacterium
CGAACCCGTATCGACGAGCGCCGTGCCGATGATGGTGAGCGAGCCACCGCCCCGTTTGGGATCGACGGCGCGCGCGCTGCCGAGAAACCGCTTGGGCTCCTCCATCGAGCCGGCGTCGAGCCCGCCGGTGAGGGTGCGGCCGGTGCCCTTCTCCACGGTGTTGTAGGCGCGGGCCAGCCGCGTGATGGAGTCGAGCACCAGCACCACGTCCCGTCCCACCTCCACCTGCCGCCGGGCGCGCTCGAGCGTCAGCTCGGCGAGCTGCGTGTGGCGTTCGGGCGCGTAATCGAAACTCGACGCGATCACCTCGCCGAACCCGCACATCTCCATCTCGGTCACCTCCTCGGGACGTTCGTCCACGAGGAGGATGTAGAGCGCGATCTCCGGATGATTGCGCACGACGCCTTCGCAGATGGACTGGAACACCGTGGTCTTGCCCGCCTTGGCCGGCGCGACGACCAGCGCGCGCTGCCCTTTGCCGAGCGGGCACAGCAGGTCCATGATGCGGTTGGTGTAATCGACCTGGCCGCCCCGGCGGATCTCGCAGTCGAGCTTGAGCGGCGCAAACGGGTGGACCGCGCCCAGGTCCGCGAAGTGCGGGCGACCCAGCGCCTGCTCGGGCGGCAGGTCATTCACGCGCGTCACCTGGCGCATGATGAGCCCGCGCCCTCCCTTCCCCGCCGCCACGGCATCGCCGTGGATCTCGTCGCCCTTGCGGAGACCAAGGCGCTCGATGGTGCGGGGCGGGACGTGCACGTCGTGCTTCGAGGGCAGGTATCCAGCATCGCGGCGCCGGAGGAACCCGCCGCCCCGCCCGGTGACATCGAGCAGCCCACCGACGGCGACCGCCTCGCCCGGCGGCGGGACGTCGATCTCGCCGGTGCCCTGCGGCTGCCCTTCTCCGCCGGGCCCCCGGCCCCGGGGCCGCCGCCCCGGCCGGCGGCGGCGGCCGCCACCACCACCACCACCACCCCCACCGCCACCATGCTCGCGCTGGTTCATGCCGCCTCCCCCAACCCCGGGACACGGGTCGCGCGGACTACGGGTCTCGAATGTCTGTTTGTGGATTGCATGATGCTCGGTCTGTCCATCGTCGCAGGTCCCCGGACGGCCGCGGCAGGAGATCGACCGGCCGGGTCCGCATCCTAGTGTCGCGCGAAGACCTCGGTCTTCCCCTCGCGATCGAACGTGTACACCGCGTAGGGCTCGCGGCGGTCACCCATCTCCATGCCCGGTGACCCGATCGGCATGCCCGGCACGCCGATCCCGACCACCGCCGGCCGCTCCTCGAGCAGGCGGTCGATGTCCGCGGCCGGCACGTGGCCTTCGACCACGTAGCTCCCGACCAGGGCGGTGTGACAGGACTCGAGCGCGCGCGGCACGCGTGATCCCGCCTTCATTTCCAGCAACGCCGCCTCATCCACCTCGCGGGCGACGACCTCGAATCCGTGCTCTTGTAGGTGAACCACCCACTTGGTGCAACACCCTCAGGTGGGGGTCTTGTAGACGGTCACCGTCGGCCGGTCTGCGCTGGTGCGGGATTGGGCAAACGCCGCTCCCCCCACCAGCGCACACACCGCGGCCGCCAGTGCCAATCGGCCTGGACGTGCCATGCACGCTCCCTTGTGCGAACGGACGCAACCCTGCGCTCGGCGGCTCCGCCGCCGGCACGGCAGATCGCGGGGTTGTCAGATACTGGAAACATCGCACGGGGACCGCGCGATGCCAAGGGCGGACCTCCCGGCCGTTCCCGCACCCGCGTTACCTTACCCTCATGCACCGCACCCTCATGCTCCGCTCCGACCAGGGCCCCGGGGTCACGACCGCGTGATCCGCGCCCGCGCGCTGGGCGCCCTGCTCGCGCTCACCGTATTCGCCGCCTGCGACGCGGAACGGCTGCGCCCCGGCCCGCCCACGCTCGCGCTCGAAATGCCGCCGGGCAACGTGGTGACGAGCCCGGATACGTTCGTGGTCGGGATCGTCGCCCGCGACGACAACGGTCTGGATTCCCTGGTC
>DAINBS010000202.1:0-6111 GCA_036732805.1 Gemmatimonadales bacterium
GTGCCAGGCCTACGAGGCGGGCGAGCAGACCGACTCGATCGCCGTGATCCGGCGGCTGGCTCCGGACAGCGAGCCCGGATTTGTGCCGGCCCACGTTTGGTTGGCGCGGTGGTATCTGGAAGGGAAATCGGAGCTGTCGGCCGACCAGGCCCGCGATCGCGCGGAACGTGAACGATGGCACGGTAAGCGCGTCGCCCATCGGGCCGATATAGTGGAACGCCGAGAAGACGAGGGCCGCGACGCCGACGGCGACGGCCACCGCGGCCGGACGCTTCCAGCCCAGGCGGAGCCCCGCCGCCAGCAGCCCGGAGACCAGCAGCACGCGGAACAGCAGTTCCTCGTAGAGCCCCGCCCCGAGTGACAAAACCAGCTGCGAGCCCAGCCCGAAACGCGCGGGAACCGCCGCCTGGGTCGCGCTGAGCATGGGGGACAGCAGCAGCGAGGTGAGCGTCGAGACCGCGCCGCCCAGCAGCACGGCGTACACCATGCTCTCGGCGAGCATCAGCCCGAAGTAGCGCCGGTCCAGCCGGCCGGGATGCCGCCGCGCGTCGCGCCACACGAGCGCTCCGCCGATCCCCAGCAGCAGCAGGCTGAACAGCGCGAGGCCGTGCCGCCCGCCGAAGGCCACGAAGAGGGTCTTGAGCAGGACGTCCGCACCGTTGCGGACGCCGCTGTACGCGCTCTGCGTAAGCGCGAACGACAGCCCCTCGTAGAGGAGCAGCAGCGGGAGCGCGAAGAGCAGCGAGTACCGGGCCTCCCGGGCCGCCTGCCAGTAGCTGCGTGGCGTCATGGCGCGCAACCTACCACATTCCGGCCGCGTGCTCGCGGCCTATCGAGTCCTCGCTCGCCTGGGACACCGCCTCCCGGCCCCCGCCGCTCTCCGAACCGCGCTCACCGCGCGGCGGGGAGCCCCGGATCGCTGGGTCGCGTGGGCCCGCGCGCAACGCTCCGGGCACCCGGTGGTCTGGGCGCACGCCGCGTCAGTGGGCGAACAGCAGGTGCTCGAGCCCGTCCTGGCCCGGCTCACCCGCGCGCGCCCGGATCTGCGCGTCGTGCTGACCCACACGTCCCCTTCCGTAGCCCCTACGATCAGGCCCGCCGCCGTGTGTCATCGGGACTACCTCCCATGGGACACCCGGGGGCCGATGGCCTCGGTCCTGGACGCCGTCCGGCCGTCGCTGCTCCTGTTCGGCCGCGGCGACCTGTGGCCGGAGTTGGTGTGCGCGGCCCGGGCGCGCGGGATCCCCATTGCCGTGGCCGGCGCTTCGGTGCGCCCGGGCAGCGCGCGTCTCCGCCTGCCGGCCCGCTTCGCGCTCCGCGACGTCCACCGGGCCGTCGCGTGGCTCGGGGCCGTCACGTCCCCGGACGCCGACCGTTGGCGCCGCCTCGGCGTACCGCCCCACCGCATCGTGGTGACCGGTGACCCGCGGCACGACCGGATCCTCGAACGGATGGCCGATCCCGGGCCGGCCACCGCCGTCCGCTCCTGGGCGGCCGGCTGTCCCGTGCTCGTGGCGGGAAGCGTGGAACCGGAGGACGACGCGGCGCTGGCGCCCACCCTCGCGCGGCTTGCCGCCGCGGGCCCCGACCTGCGCGCCGTGATCGTGCCGCACGAACCCGGCGAGGCACGGATCGGGCGCATCCGACGCGGACTCGCGGACCGCGGTTTGACGGCGGGGATCTGGCGTGGCCCCGCCGACCGCACCGCGCCGGCGGCACCGATCCTGATCGTTGCCGCCCACGGCCTGCTCGCCGATCTCTACCTCGGCGCCGATATCGCCTACGTGGGGGGAGGGTTCCGGCGGGGGCAACTCCACACCGTGGCCGAGCCGGCGGCCGTTGGGCTGCCGGTGATCATCGGCCCCCTGTGGGACGGCGCGGCCGACGCTGAGCCGATGGTCACCAGCGGAGGCGCACTGGTCCTGCGCGGAGACGATGCCACCGCAGCGCTGGCGAGCGCCATCTCCCAACTCGCGTCCCACCCCGACGAACGGTCGAACCGGGGACTGGCGGCCCGGGGGACCCTCACCGCGGGCGCGAGTGGGATGACGGCGGACGCCCTCCTCGGCCTGCTCGGCCACTGACGCACGACGGCCGACCGCCGCTGATCGGCGATCGGCCATCGGCTCATCGACTCACGTGCTCACGTGCTCACCTGCGCACGTCCTCACCTGCTCCGTTCTTCAGAGTCCCGGTACGCTCAATCCCACCGACGCGCCCGCGCCGAACACGAGCGGCGACGTGCCGCTGCCCGAGAACTTGATGTAGTCCACGGCGGCGTGCACGCCGAACAGCCCGAACGTGGCGTTGATGCCGGCCGACGCGCCGAACTTCACCTCGGTGTCGGAGAGGCCCGTGTCACTGGCATGCCGCACGTGAAGGCGGGGCGCAATCCAGGGTTTCACGGGCACCATCGGGAACGAGAGCCCAAGGGCAATCGCCACCGGGATGTCGAGCTGCTTGTAGTCGCCGCTCTTGAGATACCCGGCGCCGGCCTGGGCCGCGACCTTCACGGGCAGCAATGGCAGGTTCAGGAGTTTGAATCCGATGTTGCCGCCGTAGGTCATCTCGCGCTCGGCCGCGCCGACGAGATCCTCGCTGGGCTTCACCGACCCGACGCCGGCGGTCACGTAGAAGAACGGCAGCGCCAGCGTGGCGCGGCCGCCAAAGTACGTCGTCTTCAGCGAGGCGTCGTTCAGGCCAAGGCCGAAGTCGCCGGCGATGTTCACCCCGGTCCCCATGCCCACCGGCACGTACACCGGGTTGCCGAGCATCTGCGCGGCGGCGGGCGCCGCGGTCAGCGGCATGGCCAGCGCCGCGGTCAGACCGATGATCCGCTTCATCCGATTGCTCCTTGCTGGAAGTGAACCCGGCCGCGCGGCCTCGCGCGTCCGACGACCTAATGTAGCGCCCTCAGGGACAGGGACCTGTGACCTGCATCCCGTTGTGCCACGGCCCACAAAGCCGAGCGGGGCGCCCCGAAGGACGCCCCGCCGGAAAACCACCGCATGAGCTGGCTTACATGCCGCCCATGGGGATCGCGTAGTGCACGCCCGCGCCAAGGATCAGCGGCTTGAACGACACGCCGCCGAAGTCCGTGGAGTTCCAGTCCAGGCCAAGGTGGAAGCCCACGCCCATCGGCAGGTTCACCTCGACACCGCCCGACGCGCCGAAGCCAATCTCGCCGTCGACGTCCGTGATCTTCGAGTACTGAACGCGGGGCAGGACCCACGGCCTGATGGCCACACCGGTCGAGGGAACGTTGATGCCGATCAGCGGGCCGCCGCCGAACGTGAGCCACGTCTGGTCACCGAACTTGATGTAGCCCGCACCGGCCTGCACCGACACCGACACCGGCATCTCGGCCTTGTTGATGACGTGCACGGCAAGGCCGCCGCCGAGGGTCATCTCGCCGTCCACCAGGTCGTTGCCGAACGGGTACATGCCGCCCACGGCATAGATCGAGAACATGTTCATGCCGTAGCCGAGACGGCCGCCGAGGTACATCGAGGACTCGCCGCCGATCTTGGCGTCGTCGTTCAAGCCCATGCCGAAGTCGCCGGCGATCGTGACACCGTTGGCGGGCAGCGCGCCCCATACCACGTTGCCGCTGGTCTGCGCCGAGGCCGCATTGGCAAACACACCGAGTGCCAGGACGGCGAGGCTGATACGCACAATCGTCTTCATGCTGATCCCTCTCCGAAAGGGTGATCGTTAGCGCTGTCCAAACTGTCTGGCCTCGTCGTCACCCACCGCGAGAGGCCCCGAGAAGCCGCTAAAGGCTAAAGCAAGAGCCCGTTTCGGTCAATGCCCTCAAGGCCGATGTTCGGGTTATCTTCGGCATCGGGCGGCGACCTACCATACTACTTCGCCTGCCAGCGTCCAACTGTGCACCAGATCACTACTTCAGCCACACGGCGGTGACCGCCACCCCGGCTAGGGCCGCGGCGGTCCCGAACGACCCGCTCACCCGCAGCTCGAAGGCCGACGACAGCCGGAGATCGAGACCCAGGCCCAGGCCAAAGCCCACGTCGTCCTCCGCCACCGACGTGAAGAACACCGTCGGCTGGAGATAGGGCACGAGGCTCACCACCGAGTGCTCCACCGTGAGCCGTCGTCCCAGCGAGAGCCCCACGGGCACCCACACTCCGGTGCCGTTGCGGAAGTCGAGGCCCACGCCGGCCACCAGCGCCCCCCGGAGGGGGAACCCGATCTCCGAGATCAACGGCATCCGTCCGTCGAGTCCCAGGACGAACCCGTCCGGCCCCTCGTCGAGAATCATCCAGCCGCCGCGCAGAGCGAGGTCCACCGGCCCGATGCCGTGGCGGTAGAAGCCCTCGACCCCGGTCTGCCGCGACCGCTCGAAGCTGATGGTTGCACCCATCTCCCCGGTTGCGAAGGAACGATACGGGGCGTGATAGACGGGCGTGCCGGTCTCCTGGCCGGCGGCGGGACGGGCAAGGGCGAGCGTTCCGGCCGCGAGCGCGATGCCCAGCGTCGTGAAACGCGAAACGTGAAACGACGCGTTCATGAGGACCGTCGCCGTTTCACGCTTCACGTTTCACGTTTCACGCTTCGCGCAATGGTGCTTGCGCCCGTCTCGAGGTTCGTCAGCGGATCCAGACTGCGCTGATCGAGAACCCCTCGATGCCCCAGTCCGTGCCGAAGCCCGCGCTCACGCGCGCGTCGAAGAACCGGCTCAGGCGGGCGTCCAGGCCAAACCCCAGGCTGAACCCGAACTCCGGCCCGTCGGGGGTGTCAATGAACACCATGTTCCCGGTGGGCTGGATGTAGGGCACGATGCTGATCTGCGAGTCCTCGATGTCCACGCGCCGTCCCAGCGACAGCCCAACCGGGATGTTGCCGAAGGTCCCGCCGTCGAACGACATCCCGAACCCGACCACCAGCGCGCCGTCGAGCGGGAACTGCTCGTTATGGGTGAGCACGCGGCCGCGCCCTTCGACCCCGACGAGGATCGCGTCCTCGAAGTCATTGAGCCCGACCCCGCCCCGGAATCCGATGTCGAACTTCTGGTAGCCGAACCGGAGCTGGCCCTCCAGACCCACGACATCGTTATCGTTGAAGCTGACCGTGCCGCCGAACTCGTAGTTCTGGAACGCGCGGTAGGGGGCGTTGAACGACGCCGTCCCGGTCGCCTGGGCGGAGGCGGCACCAGCCGTGACCACCATGGCGGCGATCGCGATCAGCGTGTTGCGTGCGAACATGACTCTCTCCTCTCGAAGGGTATCATCACTCCGCGGTCGCCTGCTCGGCGACGACGCGGACCGTGTCATCCACGACCTGCAGGAACCCGCCGCGCACGCGGAAGTTCCGCGTACCCCCGGCCGTTCGTACCGTGAGCTTGCCCTCACCGAGCAATGTGAGGAACGGTGCGTGCCGCGGCAAGATGCCGACCTGGCCATCGTACGCCGGGGCCGTGACGGCCTCCGCGTCGCCATCGAAGACGGGGTGGTCCGGCGCAATGACGGTGACGCGCATCACTCGTGCATGGCCTTGGCGGCCTCGAGCACGTCCTCGATGCCACCCTGCATGTAGAACGCCTGCTCCGGCAGGTGGTCGAACTCGCCCGATACCACCCGCTCGAAGCTGGCGATCGTGTCCGCGAGCTTGACGTACTTCCCGGGCCGGCCGGTGAACGCCTCCGCGACCATGAACGGCTGGGAGAGGAACCGCTGCACGCGGCGCGCGCGCGCCACGAGCCGCTTGTCCTCCTCCGACAGCTCGTCCATGCCGAGAATCGCGATGATGTCCTGCAGCTCCTTGTAGCGCTGCAGGATCCGCTGCACCTCGACGGCGGCCTTGTAGTGCCGGTCGCCAAGGTACTGCGCGTCGAGGATCCGGCTCGCCGAATCGAGCGGATCCACCGCCGGGTAGATGCCGATCTCGGTGAGTGCACGCGAGAGCACGACCGTCGCGTCGAGGTGGGCGAACGCCGTCGCGGGCGCGGGGTCGGTGAGATCGTCCGCGGGCACGTAGATGGCCTGCACCGACGTGATCGAGCCGTCCTTGGTCGAGGTGATGCGCTCCTGGAGCTCGCCCATCTCGGTCGCCATCGTCGGCTGGTAGCCCACCGCCGACGGCATGCGTCCC
>DAINBS010000203.1:0-6107 GCA_036732805.1 Gemmatimonadales bacterium
TGCTGCCGCCGCTGCCGCGCCCACCCCGGCAGGCTGAGCGCGCCCGCGCCGAACGTGCCAAGGCCGAGGGCCGACAGCAGGGCGAGCACCGACGCCTGCTCGGCGACCTGCCCGGTCACGAGCGTCGAGACGAACACGGCGGCGGCGACGCCCACCAGCGCGACTCCACTGGCCATCAGGCTCCGGGCACTGCCCTTCAGGGTCCGGAGACGGAGGCGGTGCCCTGTGGGTGTCGGTTCGAGGAGCGCCTGCAGGTTCCCGTTGGTCCACTGGCGGAACGGCCCGTCGTATCGGACGGCGCCGCGCGCGTCGAACGTCTCGCGCAGATCCGCCACCAGGCGCTCCCATTCCTCGTCGGTCAGCCGCCGGCCGAGGTCGATCGTCCGCCCGACGCCGATGGGGAGGCCGAGGATTGTACGGGAGTCCGGCCGCCCGGCCAGGTCGAGCGAACGGGCCGCCTGGGCCACCAGCTCGGGGGGAAGGCCCACTTCGCGCCCGATCTCCTGCAGGTCCGAGAGCGTCATCCCGTCCGCGGGCGGAAGCTGCCGCCGGTCGGTGTGCTGCGCCCCGGCGGCCCGCTCGAAGATGGCCGCGACCTCGTCCTCGCTGTAGCGTCGCTCGGTCATGCTGGGTGGAAGATGAGCGAACTGGTCGTGCGGAGCAAACCGCCGCGGCGACCGTCTACGCCGTTCGGAAGTGCAGCGGATCCCTCAGGCCCTGCAGCTCGCGGTAGTAGTAGAGCGCCGTGGGCCGCTTGTCCTGAAAGCCCAGCTTTCTGAGGAATGCCAGTTCCGCCGCCGTCGCGGTGCCGCTGAGGGACGGGTCTTGCAGGAATGCCTGCAGTCCCGGCTCTTCGCGCGGCGGCTCGGGCCCCCGCTCGACGAACTCGAATCGTCGCACGTGCTCGGCGGCGACCTGATGGTTCAGGACGATTTCGAGGGCGAACGTCGCGAGGTCGATGTCCCAGGAGGCGATCAGCGGATCCAGGAACGCCACGCAGTGCTCGACCGAGAGGTGGAAGATGTCGGTATCGAGGAACTCCAGCACGATCACCCGCATCTCTTCGAAGCTGCGACCGCCGAGTCGCGCCACCATGCGGAGCCAGTAGTCATTCTGCAGCTCGCCGTTGGCCACGCGCTTCACCACGTCCAGCAGCTTCTGAGTGACCAGGCGCTCGAGCTCGCCAAAGGGCTGCTTCTCGAACACCGCGCGGATCTCCCGTTCCCTGTCGGGAGCGCATTTGCGCAGAATCAGCGCGCGGACTTCCCGGAACAGGGGGACGGGTTCCTCCCCCAGCGCCCGCTTCAATTCGTCCTTCCGCTGAGCGTCGGCGAGCGTTGCCAGCTCCCCGGTCGGCAGCTTCAGGAGCCGGTCCATCCGGTCATAGATGTCCGTCCGGTTCGGCGCGGGCGGTGCCTTCTTCCGCGTCAGCAGCTGGGAGATGTACGACTCGGTCACATGGGCGGCCCGGGCGAGGTCCTTTTGCTCCAGTCCCAGCTCCTCCAGCCGCTGCCGGATCACGAACGACACGTCCAAGGGAGTTCCTCCTCGCGGGGTCCTGCGATCGTTTAACCATTTTGGTCAAGTATGTGTATCAGTGGATCATGAACTTGACAAAGTTAGTAAAGTAGCGTACGTTCTGCAAGTCGGGAATCCCCAGCAGCACAGGTTCATGTTGGTTGCATCAAGGAGTCGTACATGTACGCTCGGAACGTCATGCTGCACCTCAAGGCCGACTCGGCCAGTGCATTCACCCGCAAGGTGGAAACGGACGTCCTGCCCATGCTGCGCAAGCAGAAGGGCTTCAAGGACGAGATCACGTTCGTCGCCGCCAGCCGCAACGAAGCGGTGGCCATCAGCCTGTGGGACAAGAAGGAAAGCGCGGATGCGTATGCCCGCGACACGTATCCCCAGGTGCTGAAGAGTCTGGACAAGTTGGTCGAGGGAACGCCCGAGCTCGATGGCTACGAGGTGTCCAACTCGACCTTCCACAATATCGCGGCCGCGCGCCAGTAGTCGCGCGTCCGCCCCTGGGAGGGGGACGGATCATGCAAATCACGAAATTCAATCCCATGTGGTCGGTGCTGGACACAGAGTATCCGAACCGCTTCGGCCGGATCTGCGATCACATGCTCGAGTCCCGGTTCCAGCGGGATGACAACCGCTCGCTGTTCGGACACGGGATGCCTCCGGTAGACGTCATCGAAGAGCGGGATACGATCCGCCTCGTGGCCGAGCTGCCGGGGGTGAAGCCGGAAGACGTGCGGATCTCGGTCGAGAACAACGTGCTCACGCTCCAGGGCGAGAAGAAGGAAGAGGAGCGGCAGGACGACAAGGTGTATCGGTTCGAGCGCACGTACGGCATGTTCGAACGCTCATTCACCTTGCCGGCGACGATTGATGCGAACACCATCGTCGCGAAGTTCGAGTCGGGACTGTTGACGGTGCTGCTGCCGAAGGTCGAGGCGGCGAAGCCGCGGCAGATCACGGTCAACGTCGAATAGCAGGCACCGCGGTTTGGGTGGCACGGGCGGTCGGGGCAACCTGGCCGCCCGTCGTTTGCGCACCCGGAGTCGGGACGGCGGGATGCGATCCGCAGGAGAGCGAGGCCGCGGAGCGGCCGCAGCTCATGCCTGCGGCCTCAGGACCACCACCGCAAGGGGCGGCAGGACCAGGTTGAGGGACTGCGCTCGGCCGTGCCAGGGGATGGCGGTCGTTTCCGCGCCGCCGAAGTTCCCGAGTCCGCTCCCGCCGTATGCCGACGCGTCGGTGTTGAGCACCTCGCGCCAGAAGCCGGCGTGCGGCACCCCCACCAGGTAATCGTATCGCGGGACGGGCGTGAAGTTGCACGCCACGAGGACCACGTCGCGCGCATCCGCGCCCTTGCGCAGCCAGGTCAGCACCGAGTGGTCGGTGTCGTTGGCGTCCACCCACTCGAAGCCGGCGGGGTCGGTGTCGAGCTGATGGAGCGCCGGCTCGCTCCGAAGCAGGCGATTGAGGTCGCGGGTGAGCGCTTGCACGCCGCGGTGGGGCGCCTGCTCGAGCTGGTGCCACGCCACGCTGGACTCGTGGTCCCACTCCGCGCTCTGGCCGATCTCGCCGCCCATGAAGAGGAGTTTCTTGCCCGGCTGGGTGTACTGGCAGGCGAGCAGCGTGCGGAGGTTGGCGAACCGCTGCCACTCGTCTCCGGGCATCCGGCCCAGGAGCGACCCCTTGCCGTGCACGACCTCGTCGTGGGACAGCGGCAGGCAGAAGTTCTCGGTGAAGCCGTAGAGCGAGCGGAAGGTCAGGTCGTGGTGGTGGAAGCGGCGGTGGACCGGTTCCCTCGACAGGTACCGCAGGGTGTCGTGCATCCAGCCCATGTCCCACTTGAGGCCGAAGCCCAGCCCGCCGAGGTGGACGGGTCGCGAGACCCCGGGCCACGAGGTGGACTCCTCCGCGATCGTCTGCACATCCGGATGGCGCTCGTACACGGCCGTGTTGAGGCGCCGGAGGAACTCGACGGCGTCGAGGTCCTCGCGGCCCCCGAAGCGGTTGGGGACCCACTCGCCGGGCTTGCGGGAGTAGTCGAGGTAGAGCATCGAGGCCACCGCGTCCACCCGCAGACCGTCGGCGTGGTAGACGTCGAGCCACAGGAAGGCCGACGAGAGCAGGAACGAGCGCACCTCGTGGCGGCCGTAGTTGAAGATCGAGCTGCTCCAGTCGGGGTGGAACCCCTGGCGAGCGTCGGCGTGCTCGAAGAGGTGCGTGCCGTCGAAGTACGCGAGGCCGTGCTCGTCGGTGGGGAAGTGTGACGGCACCCAGTCCAGGATGACGCCAACCCCCGCCTGGTGGAGCCGGTCGATGAGGAGCATCAGGTCCTGCGGGGTGCCGTAGCGGCTGGTCGGGGCGAAGTAGCCGGTGGTCTGGTAGCCCCACGAGCCGAAGAAGGGGTGCTCGGTCACGGGCAGGAACTCGACGTGCGTGAACCCCATCTCCGTCACGTAGGGCACCAGCCGGTCGGCGAGCTCGCGGTAGGAGAGCGAGCGGTTGCCGTCCTCCGGCACGCGCCGCCACGAGCCGAGGTGCACCTCGTAAATGCAGACGGGGCTCGCGAGGGCGATCCGCGCGCCGCGGCCCGCCATCCACTCCGCGTCGGACCACTCGTACTCCAGGTCCCACACCTTCGAGCCGGTCTTGGGGGGCGTCTCCTGGTGGATGCCAAAGGGGTCGGCCTTGTCCACGTGGTGAAGGCCGTCGCGTGAAGCGATGTGGAACTTGTACCCGTCGCCCTTCCGGACGCCGCCGATGAAGCCTTCCCAGATGCCGGAGGCGCCGCGGGTGGCGAGCCGGTGGGTGCGCGGGTCCCAGCCGTTGAAGTCCCCGATCACCGAGACGGCGCGCGCGTTGGGCGCCCACACGGCGAAGGTGGCGCCGGCCGTCCCCCCCAGGGTGGTGAGGTGGCAGCCGAGCTTGTGGTAGAGGTGGTAGTGGCTGCCCTCGTTGAAGAGGTGCAGGTCGTCTTCGGTGATGGGCTGGGCGTGGACGGGACGGGGTTCCGCGCTCGCCTCGGCGGCGGCGGCTTCGCCCTTGGCGGCGGCTGCATCTCCCGTGGGGGCAGCGCGCTTGCGCTTCGGCCTGGGCTTCTCGGTCACGGTCCCTCCCGTTGTGGCGAGCTGGCCGGAGGCAACACCGTGCTCCCGGCGACCGTCGATGCACGCGACTCCATCATCCGTGGGTGACCCAAAGTGCTCCCCATGTTGCTGGACACTCGTGTTACCTATGTCCCCGGCTGCTTAGCGAGACCGTCGGGCCGGCCCGGCAGCTTCCTCAGGGCGCGGTCATGCGCGTTGCCGAGCGCGAGCTGCGCGGTCATGGCGCCGATCAACGCGAGGAACATATCCCATTGGGTGTCCCACACGTCGCCCTGCGTCCCCAGGAAGGCGTCGGCGCTCTTCCCGCCGGCCAGCGCGGTCCACCACTCGATGAACTCGTAACATGCACTGAAGGCCAGACAGACCGCCGTGACCAGCAGGAACAGCCAGCGGCCCGGGCGGAGCGGCGACGTTCGTATGAGAACCTCGCGCACGAGAATGGCGGGGATGAAGCCCTGCGCGAAGTGCCCGACGCGGTCGTAATGGTTGCGCGCAAAGCCGAACAGGTCCTGGGCCCAGAAGCCGAGCGGCACGCGGGCGTAGGTATAGTGCCCGCCCACCATGAGGATGAGCGCATGGACCGCCAGCATCGTGTACAGAAGGGGAGTAAGCGGAAAGCGACGATAGGTGGCGATCAGGATCGGGGCCCCGATCAGGATGGGAAAGATCTCCAGCCACCACGTGGTGCGGTCGTACGGCGCAAGTCCAGACAGAACGAGCGCGAGCGCGATGAGCGTGAACAGAGCGTGGGGATAGCGCTTCATCACAAGACCCCGTCCGGTCGGGCCCTCATCCGTCGCCCAGGCCTGGGTCGCGCCCTTTGGAACGAGATCTCTGCACGTTTCCGTCGTCGTCTCCATCCGGTGTGTGCCCAACTCATTGTATGCGGAAGGGCATAACGCGTTCTCCAGGCCCCGCTCGCGGCATAACGCCAGCGACGACCTGGGCCCATGTCCAAGGTGCGGCTCCTCGCCCGGCTCGGCAATCGCCCAGGGATCCGCGCCTTGCAGGACGCCGAACGTCTGTGGAAGTCGTAAGTCGTTGCCATGTAGTGAGATACCTTACCGGCATCGGGAGCCGCCCGGGCCAGGCCCACCCCCCGCTGCCAGTGGTAGCAGCTTGACGGCGCCGGCCGGATTCCCACGTTGGGTGATATCCGCGTCAGGTGGAATCCGAGCACGATCCTGTTCTTGTGAGTTGCGCATGTCACCATCTCTTCACCACCCTCGCGACCGCGCGTGGGAAGGTGCGATTCTCGGGGCCGCCCTCCTCGGCGCGAGCGGACTCGCCTTGCGTTTGGCCCTCCGCCGCCACGGCCATGGCGGCGGCCACCGGCTCGGCCACGCCGCCGAGGTTGGCGCCCTGATAGCGCTCGCGGGCGCCGTGGCGGGCGCGCTGATCGGCGGCGCCATCGAGGACGAGCGGGAAGAGTACGAAGAGGCTGATTGGTCGGCGGACGCGTGGTGAGGCGGC
>DAINBS010000204.1:0-6075 GCA_036732805.1 Gemmatimonadales bacterium
ATTCCCGAGCACATTCGCAAGGTCAAGGCAGGAGAGGGCCGATTGATGGGCTTCGGCCACCGGGTCTACAAGAATTACGACCCGCGCGCCAAGATCATCAAGCAGATTGCCGACGAGGTGTTCGAGGTCACCGGGAAGAACCCGCTCCTGGACATCGCCCTCGAGCTCGAGCGGATCGCCCTGTCGGACGAGTACTTCATCTCGCACAAGCTGTACCCGAACGTGGACTTCTACTCGGGCATCATCTACGAGGCCATGGGGTTCCCGGTCGAGATGTACCCGGTGCTGTTCGCGATCGGCCGCACGCCCGGCTGGCTGGCGCAGTGGCAGGAGATGCTGATGGACAAGCTGCCCATCGCGCGGCCGCGCCAGGTCTACACGGGCATCGAAGTGCGGGACTTCGTCCCGATGAAGAGCCGGAAGTAGGGACCGCACACAGACGGACGAAGGCGGGCAAGGACGGGCAGGGACGGAACGCATTCCGTCTCTGCCCGTCTCGGTTTGTCCGTCTCTGCTTGACCGTTGCCGCTCGCGCGTCAGCCGCCGATCCCGGGAATCCCGCCGGTGAGCGCGCGGATCCGCGCCTCGAGATCTCGCCTGAGCTGTTCCACCCGTGCGCGCTCGGCCGCCACCCGCTCCTGCACCTGCGACTGGAAGCCCTGCACCGCCTGCTCGGCGGTCGCCACCCGTTCCTGAACCAGCGCGTCCACCCGCGCGCGCACCTCGCCCTCGGCCCGGCGCAGCTCGGCCCCCAGCTCGGCCTGGAGGCCGTCGGCCAGCGCCCGCACCACGTTCGAACCCACCGCCAAGCGCGGCCGCGCGAGCAGCCCTGAGAGCCGCGCCTCGATGCGCACGTCGTGCAGCCCCTGGAGCGCGCGCCACACCACGCCCTCCGCCGAGCTCCGCACCGCCCCGGCGACACCCTGAAGGGAGAGCTGGGAAGGCAGGGCCGGTGCCTGGGCCGTGTCAGCCGCGGTGTCTGCGGGTGTGGCACTCAGCCTCCGCCACGTCACGTCGCCCGATTCCCAGCTCATCGAGGCGTCGAGGCTGTCCCCGAAACGGCGCAGGACCAGGTCGGTCGTGCCGCGGCCCAGCCCCAGATCGATCCCCAGCGGCGCGAGCGTCACCGTCGGCATCGTGAGGCCCGCCACGAGGGCGCTCAGGGAATCCCGGGCCACCGCTCCCACCCGGTTCAGGGTCGCCCCCACCCGCACGGTCTCGGGCCCCACCTGCCCGCCGGTCCGCCCGGCCGACAGGGTCGTCGGGCGGCCGACCAGCGCGGGCGCCGAGGTGAGGTCGGTGAGCTTCGCGGCGTAGTCGCCCGCGGCCGCGCCCGTGCCGCCGATTTCGAGCGACGCCTCGGCCACCTGGAGCAGGAACTTCGGGAGCTGCTCCCGCTTGTTGAACAGCACGTCGGTCCCCGACGCGCGGAAGCGGTCCGGACCCCGGTGCAGCTGGGCTTCGATCCCCGGCGGCATGTACCGCTCGGCCAGGCCCAGCCAGTAGAGGAAGGGCGCCGCCTGCTGGGCCGCGAACCGCCCGAACAGCGACGGGCCGAGCGTGGGCGCATCCAGCGAGGGGAGGTTGAGCAGTCCCAGGGCGTAGGCGTAGTCCTGGTGGCGCGCCTCCGCGAGCGCCACGAGTCCCTGCCGCGCCTGCCGGACCGCGGAGTCCACGCCGGTCTGAAGCGCGGCCAGCCGGTCGTCGAGCTGGGTGAGTTCCGTGATCGTGCGGCGCGCGGAGGTGGCGGCGTCCCGCGCCCCTGCGAGCCCGAGGGAACGGATGGTCTGGCCCTCGAGCCGCCGCACGAGCGCCGTGGCCGAGTCGAGGGTGGGCCGCGGATCGAGCGCCTCGATCTGGGCCATCCAGGCCGCGCGGCTCGAGTCGGCAAGGCCGGCCAGGGCCCGGGCCTCGCGCAGCGTGGCGAGGCTCTCGGCGGCCACGGCCTCGGTGTTGATCACCTGGCTCAGGCCCTCCAGCGAGAACTCCGGAATGGGCAGCGAGGCCAACCAGTCGTCCACCGCCCGCGCCACCTCCGCGGCGGGACTCCCCTCCCGGCCCTCGACCGCGCCGGACGTGGCGCGCGGGGTGCCAAAGCGCAGCCCGCGCAGGGCCACGGTGTCGATGATGACCTTCTTCTCGAGCAGCGGCGCCATCCGCACGTTCACGACGATCTGCTCGGCCTCGATCAGGTTCGTCATGGGCTTGCGCGGATTCGTGACCTGGAGCCCGCGCAGCATCACGACCCCTTCGGACAGCCGGACGTCGGCCTCCTCGAGGTCCACGCGCGCCCCCACGAAGTCCGTGCCGGCCTGCTCCACGCTGCGGCGCACCAGGACGTCGGCGAACAGCCAGTACAGCAGGCCCACCAGCACCAGCGTGAGAAGCAGCGGGGCGATGCCCCTCCAGCGGAAGATCCGCAGCGGCTCCCGGGCCGCGGGCGCCGTCATGGGTGGAACATGGTGTAGAGGTTGTAGGCCTTCGAGGCTTTCACGGCCTGGAAGACCCGGGTCTCCTGGAGCCGCGCGTACACGGTCGCGCGATAGCGCGTCACCAGCCAGCGCGCGAGGAAGAAGAGGGGGATGGTCGCCACCAGCCAGACGACGAAGCTCCCCAGCACGATGGTGTTGTTGAAGTTGGTGAGGGCAACGAGCGGCGTGTTGTAGCACCACGTCCAGAACGGGACGAGCGCCGGGACGTCCGTGAGGAGCGCGCGCCCCACGGCGTCGAACAGCGGGTCCAGCGCGAAGCCGAACGGCAGGAACGCCGCCCAGCCCAGCATGACGCCGGGGAACGACACGTTCAGGATCATCGCCAGCACGAACAGCACCAGGTTGTGCACGTTGACCAGCGGCGTCAGTCCGAACACCGCGCCCAGCGCGATCCCCGCCCCCACCTGCCCCGGCGTGCCGTCGGAGTTGAGGGCCTTCACGAGCGACTGGAGCAGCTTGAGAAGGAGCATGATTGAAGTTTCCCCGGAGCGGGGCCGATGTCCAGCCATGAGGTTGGCGGTTGGCAGTTGGCCGTTGGCAGTTGGTGGTTGGCGCTTGGCTGTGTGACTGCTAACTGCCAACCGCAAACTGCAGCCTGCGCGGCGGCTATCTTCCCCCCATGTCTCCGCTCGACCCCATCCTCCGCCCCTCCTCCATCGCGGTCATCGGCGCGTCGCGGCAGCCGAACACCATCGGCTGGCAGATCGTGGACAACCTGCTGCGCTACGGGTTTCAGGGCGCGGTGTACCCGGTCAACCCCAGGGCCGATTTCATCCACTCGATCCCCGCGTATCCGTCGGTGGCAACCGTGGGGAAGCCCGTGGACCTCGCGGTGATCACCGTGCCCAAGGAGCACGTGCTCGCGGTGGTGCGGGAGTGCGTGACGGCCGGGGTGCGCGGGCTCGTGGTGATTTCGGCCGGATTCAAGGAAGTGGGCGGCGCCGGGATCGAGCGCGAGCGCGAGCTGCTCGCGGCGATCGCCGGCACGGGGATCCGCCTGATCGGCCCCAACTGCATGGGGGTGCTGAACACCGCAAGCGATGTCCGGATGAACGCGACGTTCGCGTCCCGCATGCCGCCGCCCGGCCCCGTGGCGTTCATGAGCCAGTCGGGAGCCATGGGGCTGTCGATCCTCGACTACGCCGCCGCGTACGGAATCGGGTTCTCGTCGTTCGTGTCGGCGGGCAACAAGGCGGACATCAGCGGCAACGACCTGCTCGAGTACTGGGAGCGCGACCCGGCGACGACCTCCGTGCTCATGTACCTCGAGAACTTCGGCAACCCCGGGCGGTTCGTGGAGCTCGCGCGGCGCATCACGCGCACGAAGCCCATCTGCGTCGTGAAATCGGGCCGGACCGGCGCCGGCCAGCGCGCCGCCGCGTCGCACACCGGCGCGCTCGCGGGGACGGAGCTCGCCACCGAAGCCGTGATCGCCCAGTCCGGGGTGATCCGGGCGCACACGGTCGAGGAGCTGTTCGACCTCGCGATGGCGTTTTCCAACCAGCCGCTGCCCAACGGCAACCGGGTCGCCATCGTGACGAACGCCGGCGGGCCCGGGATCATCATCGCCGACGCCTGCGAGGACAACGGGCTCGTGGTGGCACGGCTCGCGCCGGAGACCGAGGGCGAGCTGCGCACCCGGCTCCCGGAAGAGGCGAGCGTCCGCAACCCGGTGGACATGATCGCGAGCGCCCGGCCCGAGTCCTACGAGTTCGCGCTCGATTGCGTGCTGCGCGACGCCAACGTGGATGCCGCGTTCGCGGCCTTCGTGCCCCCCCTGAACGTCCAGACGCGCGACGTGGCCGAGGCGATCGTACGGGTGAACGCCCGCCACCCGGACAAGCCCATGCTCGCCGTGCTCATGGGGCGCGAGGGCCTGCCGGCGGGCCTCGAGCAGCTGCACGACGCCAAGGTGCCTGGATACATCTTCCCGGAATCGGCGGCGCGGGCGCTGAGTGCCATGTGGCGCTTCCGCGCGCGCCAGCTCGAGCCCGAAGGCCGGGCGCAGGCGTTCGAGGTGGACGACGCCGCGGTCGCCGCCATTCTCGACCGCGTGGCCGCGGCCGGCGGCGGCAAGGTCTCCGAGCCGGACGCCCTGCGGATCCTCGAGGCCTACGGCATCACCGTCGCCCCGTGGACGTTCGTGGACGGAGGCGCGGGAGGGGTGGGAGGTGTGGCAGGAGCGGCAGAGGCGGCAGCAGCCAAACTCGGCTTCCCGGTGGCACTCAAGATCGTGGACCCGGCGATCACGCATAAGACCGATGTGGGAGGCGTGGTCCTCGGTCTCACGAGCGCGCGGGAGGTGCAGGGAGCGGCGAAGCGGCTTCTGGAGGGAACGGCAGAAGGGCAGAAGGGACACGGAGGACGGGAACGGCAGCGCTCGATCCCTCGATCCCTCGATCCCTCGATCCCTCAGTCATCCGGCCTCCTCGTCCAGCAGATGGCTCCGGCCGGCCGCGAGACGATCGTGGGTCTCACCCGCATCCCGGGCGTGGGCCCCATGGTGATGTTCGGCCTGGGCGGGGTCTACGTCGAGGTCCTGCGCGACGTGCAGTTCCGCCTCGCGCCGCTGCTCGACGTGGACGCGCACCGGATGATCCACGACGTCCGGATGTACGGTCTGCTCGAAGGCGTGCGGGGCGAGGCGCCACGTGACCGCGCCGCCCTCGAGGAGGTGCTCCTTCGCGTGTCGCAGCTCGCGGTCCGTCATCCGCGCATCGCCGAGATGGACATCAACCCGCTGCTGTCGCTGACCGATGGCGCGGTGGCCGTGGACGCGCGGTTCCAGGTCGAAGGGGCATCATGAAGGTCTTCGTGTCGGGCGGGACCGGGTTCCTGGGGCGCGCCCTGGTCCACGCGCTCATCGAGCGCGAGCACCGGTGTCTCGTGCTGTCCCGCCGGCCGGAACGCCCGTGGGACAGCGACGCGGTCGAGATGCTGCGCGGCGACCCGACGCGCCCGGGCCCGTGGCAGACGGCCCTCGCGGGCTGCGACGCCGTCGTGAACCTGGCGGGCTCGATCATCGTGGACCTGCCGCATCGCTGGACGGACGAGCGCAAGCGCGTCATCCGCGAGAGCCGCATCGAGTCCACCCGCTGCATCGGCGACGCGCTGCGCCACGCCAAGCGCCCGCCCGCGGTGTTCGTGAACCAGTCGGCCATCGGGTACTACGGCTCCCGCGGTGACCACGAACTCGACGAGACCACGCCGCCCGGCGGGAACTTCCTGGCGAAGCTGTGCATCGCGTGGGAGGAGGCCGCCCGCGAGGCGGCGGACGTCACCCGGGTCACCGTGCTCCGGACCGCCCCGGTGCTCGGCAAGGGCGGCGGTGCGCTCGAGCCCATGCTGCCCCCGTTCAGGCTGGGCGTGGGCGGCCCCTGGGGCCCGGGCACCCAATGGTGGTCGTGGATCCACCTGGACGACGCGGTGGGCCTCATGCTGTTCGTGCTCGAACGGTCCCTGCCCGGCGCCGTGAACGTCGCGTCGCCCACGCCGGTCACCGTGAACGAGTTCGCGCGCACGCTGGGGGCCGTGCTCGGCCGCCCGGCCATCGCCCGCGCGCCGGAATTCGCGCTGCGCCTGG
>DAINBS010000205.1:0-1643 GCA_036732805.1 Gemmatimonadales bacterium
GGCGGGGCGAGGGGAGTGAAGAGTGGAGAAGTGAGAAGTGAGAAGTGAGAAGTGAAGAGTGAGAAGCACGCCAAGCCGGGGATAGGATAGCCATGCTGACATGCGGGAACTGATATTGGTGGCGCTCGGGGGGGCGGTGGGCTCGGTGGCGCGCGTGCTGACGACAGGCGCGGTATACCGCGTGCTGCCGGCGACCTACCCGTGGGGCACGACCGCGGTGAACCTGGCCGGCTCGTTCGCGTTCGGCCTGGTCGTCGGATGGGGCATGACGCGCGGGGGCCTCTCACCCGAGGCCCGCGCGCTGCTGCTTTCGGGCCTCCTCGGCGGCTTCACCACCTTCTCGGCGTTCTCCTTCGAGACGGTAGAGATGATGGCCACCGGCTACTACTCGCGGGCGCTGGTCAACGTGGCGCTGCAGGTGACGCTCGGCGCCGCGGCGCTGTGGGTGGGGATGACGTTCACGCGCCCGTGACCCGCCTCCGCTCGCCCTACGGCATGGCAAGCTTCGCCGCGGCAAGCCTCAGAACCCGCGAACCTCAGCACCCCAGAACCTCAGAAGCTACTGCAGACTCCCCCTGACCGGGAACTTCTCGATGATGGCCTGGTGGAACCGCTGCGCCAGCACGTCGTAGCCCGCGGGGGTGGGGTGCAGGCCGTCGTCTCCGATCAATGCGCGATTGCTGCCGAACGCGGCGTAGATGTCCACGACGTGAACGTTCTGGACCCCCGAGAGCAGACGGATGACCTCGTTGTTGAAGGGCACGATCTTGTCGGCCGAGTTCTGGCGCGTCACTCCCGTGTTCGGATCGGTACTCGGGTAGGTCTGGGGCATCGTCGCGACCAGCACCGTGAGGTTGTAGAGGCGGCCGATCTGCGCCATCTCGGCCAGTGACGCCGCGGCGCGCGTGGCGCTGACATCGTTGTTCATGTCGTTGATGCCCTCGAGCAGCAGGAGTCCCTGCGGTCGCTGCGGCGGCTGGACCGACGGCGCCAGCAGCTCGGCCAGCTCGGTCTTCAGGCGGTTGACGCCGGTCGCCGCCCACTCGCCCGGATAGCCGCGCTTGGTCATCGAAAATGCCTGGGCGGGGTTGTACGCGCCCAGCATGGCGCGCACGCGCTCGGGATAACCGTAGGTGCCGTCAGGACAGGGCAGCGCGACCAGT
Source organism: Gemmatimonadales bacterium (assembly GCA_036732805.1). Taxonomy (GTDB): domain Bacteria; phylum Gemmatimonadota; class Gemmatimonadetes; order Gemmatimonadales; family GWC2-71-9; genus JAOTWJ01. Next base: position 1,164 of record DAINBS010000205.1, read on the forward strand.
GAGTCGAAGACCACGGACTCGACACCACACGTGATGCTGTCGCCGAACGCGACGAACCGCGTGGCGCCCAGGCCCTGGGGCGGCGTGGGTATGATGGCCGCCGGGACCGAGGGCGGCTCCTGCGACACGCTGGCGAGGATGATGCTGTCGGCGACAGGCGTGGGTGCCGTGGGGGATTGAGAGCACGCGCCGGAAACAACCAGAACAGCCACCACCGAACTGAGGGCGGCGACCAAGCGGAACATTCCGACTATTTTAGCTGGAACCGGGACCTGGGGTCTTGGGTCTTGGGCCTTGGGTCTTGGGTCTTGGGTCTTGGGTCTTGGGTCTTGGGTCTTGGGACTTGGGACTTGGGACTTGGGACTTGGGACTTGGGGTTCTGGCGGTCGGAGGTCTGAGAGGTCTGGCCCGGGGGTTCTCCTGACGCTAGTCTTCCCGCCTTCGCCAAGGCTACGGCGGGCAAGCCCGACTCCCGACTCC
>DAINBS010000205.1:1743-6066 GCA_036732805.1 Gemmatimonadales bacterium
GCTAGTCTTCCCGCCTTCGCCAAGGCTACGGCGGGCAAGCCCGACTCCCGACTCCCGACTCCTGACTCCTGACTCCTGACTCCTGACTCCTGAAAAGTAGACTACTCCCCATGTCCGATTCCCTCGTCCAGAAGCGCCTCCGCTATGTCGAGCGCCAGCGCGCGCTGCGCGCGGCGACGCCGGAGGTCTTCCAGCACGCGCAGCCCTCCGGCACCGGGGCCCCCAATCGACACGGGATGCCCAGGCTGCCCGTCGGTCAGCACGAGGTGCGGAACTGGCCCGTACTCGACTTGGGCGACCTCCCTGATGTGCCCCTTGCAGACTGGCGGCTCGAGGTCGGGGGCCTCTGCGAGAACCCCTTCACGATCACCTGGGACGAGTTCCTGGCCCTGCCACAGGTGGAGGATGTGAGCGACTTCCACTGCGTCACGACGTGGAGCCGCATGGACAACCGATGGGGCGGCGTCCGCTTCCGCACGCTGGCCGAACTGGCCGTGCCCGTCCCGGAGGCCGCGCACGTGCTGTGCACCGGGTACGACCACATGCCCGGCACGCGCATACCCTACACCGTCAACGTGCCGCTGGCGCGCGCGGTGGAGGACGACGTGCTGCTGGTCCACACCTGGGAAGGCCAGCCCCTGCCACGCGAGCACGGCGGCCCGTGCCGGATGATTACGCCAAAGCTCTACGCCTGGAAGGGCGCGAAGTGGATCCGGCGGATCGACTTCCTCGCCAGCGACCAGCCCGGCTTCTGGGAGACGCGCGGCTACTCGAACTCCGCGGAGCCGTGGTTCGAGGATCGGTTCGCCTGACGAGAGTGCAGGGTGCAGAGTGCGGGGTGCAGAGTGCGAGTGCGGGGTGCCAGAGCCTGCCACGTCGAAGCTCGCCGAGGGATTTCCCGCGAGCGAAGGCGGGGTTCCCGACTCCCGACTGCCGACTCCCGACTCCCGACGCCATCTCCACGCCCGACGTGATCAGCCATGTTCACCACACGTGACCTGAGGCCGATGCTGGCCGTCGGCGGAGATCCCGAGCCACCGCTCGAAGGCGAGGGGCTCGTCTACGAGCCCAAGTACGACGGCATCCGCGCCGTCGTCGAGGTGGCGGGCGGGGACTCGCCGCGCGTGGGCATCTGGTCGCGAAATGGCAACGAGAAGTCGGCGCAGTTCCCCGATATCGTGGCCGCGCTCGTCGACTGGGGCCGCGGCTTCGACGCCGTCGTCGTGCTCGACGGCGAGATCGTGGCCCTCGACGCCGCCGGGCGCCCACAGGGCTTCCAGCGCCTGCAGCACCGCATCCACGTGAGCGTGCCCGGCTATCGCTCGAAGAAACCCATCTTGCCGCCCGACGAACAGCCGGCCGCCCTGGTGGTGTTCGACCTGCTCCGCTTCGGCGACCTCGACCTGCGCGACCATCCGCTGACCGAACGGCGCCAGGCGCTCGAGCATCTCGTGAACGAGCACCCGTTCCCGTCCACCACGCTCCGCGTGACCGAGCAGCACACCGACAGCGGCAACGCGCTCTACGCCCGCGCCGAGGATCAGGGATGGGAAGGCCTGCTGGTGAAACAGGCGCGCTCGCCCTACCGCGCCGGCAAGCGCAGCCAGGAGTGGCGCAAGCTGAAGCTGCAGAACGTGGACGAGTTCGTGGTGTGCGGCTACACCGACCCGCAGGGCACGCGCACGCGGTTCGGCGCACTCGTCCTGGGCATCCACGAGGCACCGCGGGCCACCCGACCGAAGGCACGCGCGAAGTCCGCCGCTTCGCCGGACGGCCTGCTGCGGTACGTGGGCGACGTGGGCACGGGCTTCAGCCACGCCGAGATCGAGCGCCTCTGGACGCTGCTGAAGCCGCTGGCCACCACGACGTGTCCCCTGCTCGACCCGCCGGCGTCGCTCGGGCGCCGCGCGCACTGGGTGCGCCCGGTGCTGGTGGCGCAGGTGCGCTACACCGAGATGACAGACGAGGGGCGGCTGAGGCATCCCGCGTACCTCGGGTTGCGCGACGACAAGGATGCGGCGGAAGTGCGGGACGAGGGAGCCGGGCGCAACGCCGTGGCTGAGGCCCCCGCGCGCCCTCCTGGCGCGGGCACCATCGCCGCGGCAGGTGCACGCGCGGAGCGACGGGACGTCAGCTCCGACGAACGGTCCCGCAACGCGCTGGACGAGGTCGTCGATCAGCTCACCGCCCTCGAGAAAGCGCGCAAGAGCGGGCGCATCACACTGCCCGATGGCGATGCGCTGGATGTCACCAACCTGCACAAGGTCTTCTGGCCCGAGGGCAAGCGCACCAAGGGCGACCTGCTCCGCTACTACGCGCGCGTGTCGCCGCTCATCCTGCCAGTCATCGACAATCGCCCGCTGGTGATGAAGCGCCTGCCCAACGGCGTCGCCGGGGAGTCGTTCTACCAGCACCGCGCGCCCGAACCCGTGCCTCCGGGCGTGCGCATCGAGACGCTGCCCGACGATGACGTGCCCGCGCGCCTGGTGGGCGGTTCGCTGACGACGCTGCTCTACATGGCGCAACTCGCGTCCATCTCCATGGACCCGTGGTTCTCGCGCATGGACGCGCTGGACACCGCCGACCAGGTGGCGATCGATCTCGACCCTCAGCCGGGGGCCACGTTCGGGCAGATTCTCGACGTGGCGCGCTGGGTCCGCGACATCCTCGAGCGCGTCGGCGTGCGGGGCTATCCGAAGACCTCCGGCTCGGAGGGCCTGCACATCTTCATCCCCCTGCCCCCCGGCACCCCCTACCAGGCCGGGATGCTGTTCTGCCAGATCGTCGCGACCATGGTGGCGAGCCAGCATCCGAAGGTGGCGACGGTGCAGCGGATGGTGGGCAAGCGGAAGGACCAGACCATCTACGTGGACTACCTGCAGAACATCCGGGGCAAGACGCTCGCCTGCGCCTACAGCGCGCGCGCCAGCGCGTTCGCCGGTGTCTCGGCGCCACTGACGTGGCAGGAGGTGGACGCGGGCGTCGCGCCGCAGGACTTCACCCTCGCCACCATGGACGCGCGCGTGGCTGGTGTCGGCGACCTCTGGGCCGCGCTTCGCGAGGACCCGGGCGCGGACCTGCTGGGCGCGATCGAGAAGCTGCGGTAGGGCGGCCCTTCGGGCCGTGGGCGGCGCTGACGCGCCCCGTGATACCTTCTTCCCCCGATGACCACCCTGACGCGGCGCGACGTGATGAAGCTCTCGGCGGGGGCCCTGGCCGCCGCGGCTTGGCCGGCCCGCGCCCAGGCCCGGCCGCTCCGGATGCTGCTCAATTCCGGCTACTCCGGAGCGAACTCGTTCTTCCTGCTGGCCGAGGACAAGGGCTACCTGAAGGAGGCGGGCATCGAGCTCACCTTCACGACGGGGCGCGGCGCCTACACGGCCGCGGACCGCATGATGGAGGAAGGCTTCGACGTGGGGTACGGCGACGTCAACTCGCTCATCGAGCTCGTCTCGCGGGAGCCCGAGAAGTCGCCCGTCGGCGTCTACATGGTCTTCAACAGCACGCCCTCCGCGCTGGTCGTGAAGGCCGACGGCCCCGTGCAGCTCCCCTACGACCTGCTGGGGCGCCGCATGGTGGGACACGCCACCGACGTGGCCCTCAACACCTTCCGCGTCTACGCCGCGCACGCCCGGGTCGATCCCGACGAGATCACCATCGACACCTCCGAGGCCGACATGGGCGATCTGCTGAAGGATCTGATGGCCGGGAAGTCAGACGCGGTGTTCGGCTACGTGACGACCATCCGCGCGGCGGCGGCGGCGGCAAGGATCGACGCCGACAAGCAGCTGAAGTTCTTCAAGTACGAAGACCTGATGACCGAGTTCTACGGCAGCACCATCATGGTGAGCCGGCGCCTGGTGGCCGAGTCGCCGCAGGTGCTGCGAGGGCTGCTCCGCGCCTTTACCCGCGGCCTGCGCGACGCGATCCTCCAGCCGGAGGCGGCCATCGACGCGGTCGCGAAGCGGGACCCGAAAGTCGACCGCGCCATCGAGCGTGCGCGCCTGCAGGGCACCCTCGACGGCGAGATGGCCCATCCCGAGGGCCAGCGCATCGGCATCGGCGAAGTGGATCCGGGCCGGCTCGCCTCGAACATCGTCCAGATCGTCGAAGTGCGAAAGCTCCAGCGCGTGCCCGGCATCCTGGAGGTCTTCAACGACGAGTTCCTGCCGCCGATCAACGAGCGCATCACCTCGCTCGGCAGATAGGAACCGGGAATCAGGAGCCAGGAGTCAGCCCTGCTTCCTGCTTCCTGACTCCTGGCTCCTGGCTCCTGGCTCCTGGCTCCTGACTCCTGACTCCTGACTCCTGACTCCTGACTCC
>DAINBS010000206.1:0-6063 GCA_036732805.1 Gemmatimonadales bacterium
GAACCGCTCCAGCAGCCCCAGCGCGATCGGATCGCTGCCCTGCCGGATCCCCGCGGCGTCGCGTTCGGCCTGGAGGACGCGCCCGTCGGCCGCCGCCCCCCACGCGAGCACGACGGCATTCGCGCCGGCGGCGAGCCCCACGAGCACGACCGTGACCACGCGCGGCTGCGGGATCACCGCGAGGCCGAACGGCACCACCCACGCCAGCGTGTACCAGAGCGGCCAACCCGAGCCCGGCTCCCAGGTCGCAAGGCCCACGGCCGCCACGGCCGGCGGCAGGAGCATGGCGGCCACCCGCACCCATCGCCCTGCGGTCCGCGCACCGCCCAGGCGGGTGAGCGCCGCCGCGAGCATCAGCACCGCGAGCCCGGCCACGGTGAGACTGACCTGCCAGGTGAGCCACAGCGCGGCGTCGGCCCCTTCGCTGGGCGGCGTGATGCCCGCGGCCAGGCGCAGCAGCAGGAGCGGCGCCGCCACCACCAGCGCCGTCGCCGCAGCGAGCGCCACGCGCCTGGTGCCGCTTGCGGCAAGGAGCACGACGGCGGCAATCGTGACCAGCGCGGCCGTGACGAACAGAGCCCCCGCGGAGGCCGTGAGCGGGCCCAGGAGGTCCGCGTAGTACACCGCGGACGAGAACAACCGACCCAGCGGGAGCCGCGTGCCGGCCGGCGTGAGCAGCAGGGTGAGCACGAGACCGGCCACCGCGAGGACGCGCGTCCACCGGCCGCCAAGCGCCACGAGCGTGAGGAGCAGGAGCACGGTGGCCACCGCACCCCAGGCACCCCCCACCGCCAGCACGCCGTCGCGGTAGGCCCCCTGCGTGGGCGGCACGAGGCGGACGCTGAAGAGGGTATCGGGCACCACCCCGGTGGCACTGCAGCCGGGTACGCAGTAGTCGAACACGTCGTCGCGCTGCGGCCCGCCGCCGGGCGGGAAGACCTCCAGCCGGACGCCGGTTGCCCGCGCGAACCGCGCGCCGAGGCCCCGGCCGGCGTCGGGAACCACGCTGTCGGACGCCAGGAGCACGTGTCCCACGACCTCACGGCCGCCCGGACCCTGGCGACCGGCGGAAAGCACCGCGTAGAATGGAGTGATGCGAACTTCCAGACGGGCCGAATCCGGCGTCGCCGCGCGGGATGCCGGCATCCGGTGGCGCCCAGCCCACGCCCACGGGCGCCCGGCGGGCTCCGTGATCAGGACGCCGCGCTCCGGGCCGCCGCCGCGGACGGCCGCGTCCAGCGTCGCGAAGGCGGCATCCCGATCCGCGCCGGCCGCCCGCGCGCCGGTTTCCGCGAGCCCGCGAACGAGGGTCACGGCCTCGGCCAGCTCACGGTCCAGCCGCTCGCCCGCGGCTGCCACGAGCCGCCAGCGCACGCCTCCCTGGACTTCCCAGGCCCGCTCGACCCGTGCGACCCGCAGGGACGTCTGCAGCACCCGCGTCGCGCCGATGAGCACGATCGCGCCGGCGAGCAGCGCCGCGAGCGGCCGCGGCCGGACGGCCAGCGCCACCGCGGTGACGCCCGCCACGCACGCCACTCCCGCCACCACCAGCATGGGCGTCCGGAGCCAGACGGCCAGGGCACCGGCCGTCACGAGCCCGGCGAGCTCCCAGTGAGCGACGCGCTTCAGCACGGTCCGCTGCGTCTCAAGTACCTCCGTCCCGCGCGGGTGCGCGCCATCCTCGCGCGCGACCCGCGCCTGATCGTGCCCGTCGGCACGACCGAGCAGCACGGTCCCCACCTGCCGCTGGGGGCCGACACGATCCTGATCGAGCGCCTCGCGGACGATCTGTCCGCCGAGTTCCGGGTGCTGCGGGCGCCGACGATAGAATATGGCGTCAATGCCTCCACCCGCGCTCTCTACCCCGGCAACGCCACCGTCCGTCGGAAGACGCTGCACCGGTTCATGAACGACCTCGTGGGATCCTGGGAGGACGGCGGGGTGGAGCAGTTCATCATCCTCACCGCGCACGGCTACGATCCCCACCAGGAGGCCCTGAGCACGCTACGGACGCGGGGGGCGACGATCCGCACCGTGGACATCTTCACCGCCCGGCTCGAGGGCGAGGACACCGAGCTGCCCATCCACGGCGGAGCCGTGGACACGTCCCTGCTGCTGCACGTGGACGCCGATCTGGTGGCCCTCGATGCGGCTGAGGACTATGTCCCGTCCGCTCGCCGGCTCCAGGGCTGGAGGCGGCGCGCGCGCGGCGCCATCACGCCGGAAGGTCCCGGGTCGGTCGGCCGGCCCACGCGCTCCACCCCGGAAGCGGGTCGCCTGTTGTACGATTTGATCTATGGCCGGATCGCGACCCGCGTGTTCGGCGCCCCTGCAGGCCCGCAGCCCACGCCAAGGATCTGACGATGCGCAACGCCAGCCTTCCCCTCCTGATCCTGCTCACCGGCCCCCTCGCCGCCCAGATGCCCCAGAGCGACAGCGCCCGACTGGTCATCACCCAGGACGGCCGGCCGGTGGGCACCGAGGACTTCGCGTTCCGCATCGGCGCGGGGCGGGATGGCGAAGGCGTGACCAGCTTCGTCGCCACCACGAGCGGCCCAACCGACCCCATGCGGGTGGCGGTGAGTGTCGGCCCGCGGCGCCTGACGCTACGGGTGGCCGTCGGCGACCGCGAGGCGGCCCGGGAGCATCCGGGCGGGCCCGCCACGCTCGTCGCCGACGAGCGGATCCTGTCCCTGTACGCCCTCGCGGCGGGGCTCGCCCCCGGCGCCGTGACGGTGTACGGCCCCCCACCGAACGGACGCCGCCCAGGCATGATCGAGCAGGGATCGGCGACGCTGCCAGCGGGTGGCGCGTCCCGTCACGTCATCCTGCGGTCGGGAGAAGACGTCGTGAACATCTGGTACGACCGTGACGGGCGGCTCCTCCGGGTCGAGATCCCGAGCCGGCGGCTTTCGGGGGAGCGGGTCATGAGCCAGTAGCCCCGCGCCGGCTCGGCGGGGCTGTCCCACCCTGAAACTTCCCGAACTGGATCGGCGTATTGAGGCGCAGGTAGATTCCCGCCACGTCACCAGTAGGGGAACTTCATGCGACTCACAGGCTTAGCCGTCATCCTGGTGGGATGGAGCGCGAGTGTGCTCAGTGCTCAACAGCCCGTCCTCCCATCGGCTCCCCAGACCCTGACCCTCGAGGACGCCGTGGATCTGGCGTTGCGCTTCAACCGCCAGTACCGCCAGGTCGCCAACGACCGGTCCGCGGCCGCGTGGGGGGTCCGGAACGCCTACTCCGAGCTGTTCCTGCCCTCGTTCTCCGTGGGCGTGGGGTTCGGCTACCAGGGCGCCGGCTCGCAGGCGTTCCTTGGCGAGGACTTCAGCCTCGGCTCGAGCACCATGGGCTCCGACTACAGCCTGGGCCTCAACTGGCAGCTGTCGGGCACGACGCTCACGCAGCCCGGGCTCGCACGGGCGCAGCGGCGGGCCACCGAGGCCCAGATCGAGGGTGCCACCGTGAACCTGCGGTCCACGGTGCAGCAGCAGTACCTCGCGGCGTTGCAGGCCGAAGCCCAGGTCGAGATCACGCAGGCGCAGGTGACGCGGAACGAGGAGTTCCTGCGGCTGGCCCAGGCTCGGTTCCAGGTGGGCCAGGCCACCATGCTGGACGTGCGCCAGGCCGAGGTGGCCAAGGGCGAGGCGGACGTCTCCCTGCTCCAGGCGCGTCAGGCCGTGATCGTCGAGAAGCTCCGCCTCTTCCAACAGATGGGTGTGCCGGCCCCGGAAGACCCCACCGTGGTGTCGCTGCCGGACACGTTCCCGGTCACGGAACCCACGTGGAACCTGTCCGAGCTGCTGCGCGCCGCGGACGAGGGGAACCCGGACGTGGCCGTGCTCGAGGCGCGGGCCGCCGCCGCGCGGTCGAACGAGAAGGCCGCCAAGGCCCAGTGGCTGCCGTCGCTCAACTTCTCGGCGGGCTGGTCCGGGTACACGCGGGAGTACACGAACGCCGACTTCCCGGTGAGCGTGGCGCGCGACGGCCGGAACGGCACGATCGCGCAGTGCGACCTGCTCAACTCGGACCTGCTCAACCCGGGCCTCACGCCCTACCCCTGCCCGTCCCCGCTCTCGGACGCCGAGGTGGAAGACATCATCGCGGGCAACAACGTCTTCCCGTTCAACTTCACCTCGCAGCCGTTTTCCGCGCGCGTGTCGCTGTCGCTGCCGATCTTCACCCAGTTCGGGCGTGAGGCGCGCATTGCCCAGGCCGGGCAGCAGGCGGATGACGCCATGGAGCAGGTCGAAGACCAGCGGCTGCTGGTGCGCACCAACGTGAGCCAGGCATACTACGGGCTGGTGGCGGCCTACCAGGCGGTCGGCATCCAGGCGACGAGCCGGGTGGCGGCGCAGGAGCAGCTGCGCCTCGCGACCGAGCGGTATCGGGTCGGTTCGGGTACGTTCTTCGAGCTGCTGGACGCGCAGGTCGCGGCCCAGCGGGCCGAAGCGGACTATATCAACGCCACTTACGCATACCACCGGTCAATCGCCAGCCTCGAGGCGGCGGTCGGTCGGCCACTGCGCTGAGCGCGAGAGGACGACGCACACGGCTATGAAACGGAAACGGGTCATCATCGGCGGCATCGCCCTGGTCGCCATCGTGGTGGTCGCAGGCGGCATGCTGCGCGGCCGGCGCGACAAGGGGGTCGAGGTCCGGCTCGAGGAAGTCGCGCGCCGCGATCTCGTGTCCACGGTGACGGCGAGCGGCAAGATCCAGCCGCAGACCAAGGTGGACGTCAGCTCGGACATCACCGGCCGCATCATCGAGCTGCGCGTGCGCGAGGGCGATGTCGTCCAGAAGGGCGACCTGCTCCTCCGCATCGACCCCTCGACGTTCGAGGCTTCGGTGGCACGGGCCGAGGCCGGGCTCGCGTCGGCCCAGGCGTCCGCGGTCCAGTCGGAGGCGAACCGGACGCAGGCGGAGCGGGCCGCCCAACGGGCGCGGGAGCTGCGGGCGCAGAACCCGAACCTGGTGTCGGACGAGGCGCTGGAGCAGGCCGAGACGCAGTTCGAGGTGGCGAAAGCAGTGGCGGTCTCCGCCGAGCGGCAGGTGGATCAGGCGCGGGCGTTCCTCCAGGAGGCGCGCGACCAGCTCGCCAAGACCGTGCTGCGCGCGCCCATGGCGGGGCAGGTCACGCGGGTCGCGGTCGAGGAGGGCGAGGTGGCCGTGCCCGGCACGTTCTCGCGCGAGACCGGCCTGCTGATGACGGTGAGCGACCTGTCGGTGATCCAGGTGAGCGTCCAGGTGGACGAGACCGACGTGGTCCGCCTGCACCTTGGCGACTCGACCGAGATCACCATCGACGCATTCCCGGACACCACGTTCACGGGGAGGGTCACCGAGATCTCGCAGAGCTCGTCGCGCCTCGTCGCGGCGGCGTCGACCGACCGCGCGGTGGACTACGACGTCGAGATCACGCTCGACAATCCGCCACCGGACGTCCGGCCGGACCTGTCGGCCACCGCCAAGATCGTCACGGCCACCCGGGACAGCACGCTCAGCATCCCGATCATCGCGCTCACGGTGCGGGAGAACACGCCGATCTCGTCGGAGACGGCGCCGGCCGACACGTCCAAGGGCGAGAAGGAGACGGAGGGCGTGTTCGTCGTGCAAGGCGGGCTCGCGCAGTTCCGGCCGGTCAAGGTCGGCATCGCCGGCGAGGAGCACTTCGAGGTGCTCGAGGGGCTCACCGTGGGAGACTCGATCGTGGCGGGGCCGTACCAGGCCATCCGCGATCTCAAGGACAGCACGCGCGTCCGGCCGATGGCGGCCGAAGGCGCCGCCCCCCGGAGGACGTCATGATCCAGGCCGACGCGGTGATCCGGGTGCGCGCGCTCACGCGCGAGTACCGGATGGAGAGCGAAACCGTCCACGCGCTGCGGGGCGTGGACCTCGAGATCGGGCGGAACGAGTACGTGGCCATCATGGGGCCGTCCGGCTCGGGCAAGTCCACCATGATGAACGTCATCGGGTGTCTCGACACGCCGACGAGCGGGGAGTACTGGCTCAACGGCCTCGAGGTGTCGCAGATGTCGGACGACGAGCTGGCCCGCGTGC
>DAINBS010000207.1:0-6051 GCA_036732805.1 Gemmatimonadales bacterium
CCTCAACGACGCCACGGTGCGCGCCAGGCTCGTCCCGCACGAGGAACGGCGCATCAGCAGCCAGCACGTGGTGATCGAGCGGAGCATCGCGGCCGACGGCCGGTACGTGCTGAAGGAGATGCACCTCCTGAACGACGGGCGGAGCTTCCTCGAGCGGGTGCGGCTCTTCACCCCGGACGAGCTGACCCGGCTCCTGGAAGGGGCCGGGTTCGTCGTGCGCCACCGGTTCGGCGACTACGGCGGCGGGCCCGACGGGCCCGACGCCCCTCGCCTCATCCTGATCGGGATCGTCCCGTGACACTGGAGATCCATCCCACGCCGTTCGCCCCGCCACCGACGGCGTCCTGGGCCGCGCTCGCCGCCGCCCGCGGCGCGCCTCCGGCCCAGGCGCTGCGCCCGGCGTTCCTGGCCGAGGGGCCGGCGGCGGTCGGGCTCGAACGGCTGCTCGAGGGCGGCGCGCTGTGCGTCACCACGGGGCAGCAGCCGGGCCTGTTCCTTGGGCCGCTGTTCACGGTCTACAAGGCCCTCACGGCGGTGGCGCTGGCGGAGCGACTGGCGCGCGATCTGGACCGGCCGGTCGTGCCCGTGTTCTGGGTGGCGGGCGACGACCACGACTTCCTGGAGTCGGCACGGACGCACACGCTGTCCGCCGCCGGCGAGGTCGCGACGCTGGCGCTGCCCGAGCGCGCCGCCGACGCTCCGCTCACCCCGATGTACCGGGAGCCCTTGGGCGCGGCCGTTCTCGACCTGCTTGCGGCGTTCTGGGCGGAGCAGCCTCCCACCGAGTTCCGCGCGGGCGTCGAGCAGTGGTTGGCGCGGCACTACACGCCGGAGCAGACGGTGGCCGAGGCGTTTGCGGGGACGGCGGCGCAGCTGCTCGGGCCGCTGGGCGTGATCGTCTTCCGTCCCACCCACCGGGCGGCAAAGGCGGCCATGGCGCCGCACTTGCTCCGGGCGCTGGAGCGGGCCGCGGCCGTGGATCGGCTGCTGGCCGACCGCGCCGCCGCGCTCACGGCCGCGGGCAGGCCGGCGCCCGTGCCGGTGGGCGAAGGCGCGTCGCTCGTCATGCTCGAAGGCGCCGCGGGGCGCGACCGGCTGCTCCCTGAGAACGGCGCGTTCCACCTGCGCCGCTCGGGAGAGCGGTTCTCCCTCGCGGAGCTGGGCCGCCTCGCGGAGCAGAGCCCCGAACGGCTCTCGCCCAACGTGCTCCTGCGCCCCGTGATCGAGGCCGCCCTGCTGCCCACCGTGGCCTACGTGGGCGGGCCCGGCGAGCTGGCCTACTTCCCCCAGTGCGAGCCCGTGTACGAGGCGCTGGGCATCGCGCCGCAGGCACCCGTCCCCCGGTGGTCGGGCATCGTGATCGAGGCGCGCACCCGGAAGGTGCTCGACAAGTACGGCCTCGGACTCGACGATCTGCGGCTGGCCGAGGGCCAGCTCGAGCAGCGCCTGGTGCGGGGCGACCTGCCCCCGGACGCCGTGGAGGCCTTCGCCAATCTCCAGGCGGCGCTCGAGCGCGAGTACGACCGCCTGCGCGACGCGGCGACCGCAATCGACCCCACGCTCCGCAAGCCGGTCGAGTCCACACGCAACGCCGCGCTGGCCGGCGCGCGGGACATCGAGAAGCGCCTGCTGGGCCACCTCAAGCAGCGCAACGAGACGCTCGTGCAGCAGGTGGCGCGCACCCGGACGACGCTCTTCCCCCTGGGGAAGCCGCAGGAGCGGGTGCTGGGCGTCCCGCCGTTCCTCACCCGGTACGGCGACGCCTTCCTGGCCACCGTGCTCGACGCGGTGCGCCGGTGGCTGGCACGGGCTTGAAGCGCCACCGCGCAGCCCCTAGAATGCACTGATGCTCTGGGCGATCGGTTTCCTCGTTCTCGTGGTCTTCCTCGCGATCCCCATCCTCGCGATCGTCCTGGACTCGCCCGCGTTCCACCGCTTCCTCGAGTCCCGCCGGGCCGGCACCGTGGACCCCGCGGCGATCGAGGAGCTGCGCACCCGGCTGGGGACGCTGGAGGACGAAGTGGGTGACCTCACCCAGCTGACCCAGACCCTCAAGGACGAAACGCAGTTCCTGCAGCGGCTCCTCGAGAGCGTCGAGGAGAAGTCCGCAAGGCTCCCGCCCGGCCACTGACCGCATGGCGGCCTCCCATGGTCGGGCCGCGACCCAGGTAGCAGCCGGGATCCTCGTCACCCGCATTCTCGGGTTCATCCGGGAACGCGTCTTTGCCCACTACTTCGGGAACGGCCAGCTGGCCGACGCGTTCCGCGCCGCCCTCCGGATCCCGAACGCCATCCGCAATCTCCTGGGGGAGGGCACCCTCTCCGCGTCGTTCATCCCGGTGTACGCGGGCATGCTGGCGCGGAACGACCAGGAAGGCGCACGCGTGCTGGCGGGGGCCATCGCCTCCCTGCTGGTGCTCGCCACCGCGGTCGCGACCGGCGTGGGCATCCTGCTGGCCCCGGTGATCACCGACGTCGTGGCCCCGGGGTTCGCGGGGCCCACCCGCGACATCACGGTGCGGCTGGTCGAGATCATGTTCCCCATGTCGGGCATCACGATCCTTTCGGCGTGGTGCCTGGGCGTGCTGAACACGCACCGGCGGTTCTTCGTCGCGTATGCCGCCCCGGCCCTCTGGAACATCGCCCAGATCGCGACCCTCGTGGCCTTGGGCGGCATCCTGGCCGGAACCCGCCTGGCGGTCGCCCTGGCCCTCGGGGCGCTCGCGGGAAGCGTCCTCCAGCTCGCGGTCCAGCTACCTGGCACGCTACGGCTCGCCGGGCGGTTCGCGTGGCGCCTCCGGCTCGACACCCCCGGCGTGCGGCAGGTGCTGCTGGCCTGGGGACCGGTCGTGATCGGCGCGGGCGTGGTGCAGATCTCGAGTGTCGTGGACACGCAGCTCGCGTCGTTCCTCGGCACCGGCGCCGTTGCCGCCCTCGGCTACGCCCAGCTGATCGCGCTCCTTCCCATCTCGCTGTTCGGCGTGAGCGTCGCCGCGGCGGCACTGCCGGAGCTGAGCCGCGATGCCGCGGGCGAGCGGGGTGCGGCCCTCGGCGGCCAGGTGGCGGCCGGCGCGCGGCGCATCCTGTTCTTCGTCGTCCCCTCGGCGTTCGCCTTTGCCGCCTTCGGCGACCACATCGTCGCGATCCTGTTCCAGACCGGACGCTTCGATGCCACCGACACCGAGGTCGTGGCCGGCGTGCTCGCGGCGTACGCGGTGGGCCTCCCGGCCCAGGCCTCCGTGAAGCTCCTGGCGTCGGGCTTCTACGCGATGGGAGACACGCGCACCCCGGTCAAGATCGCGGTGGTCGCGGTACTGTTGTCGGCGGCACTCGCTCTTGCCGCCATGCAGGTGCTGGGGGCCGCCGGCATCGCGCTGGGTGCCGCCGTCGCCGCCTATCTCAACGTGGCCCTGCTGGTGCGCGGGCTGCGCCGCCGCGCCGGCCCCTTGGGCACGCCGGGCGGGACCCGCGCGCTCGGGGCCGTGCTCGCCGGGGCGGTGGGCGGGGCGGGCGCTGGCTACCTCGTCGAGTGGGCGCTCGCCGGGATGCCCCTCGCCGTCACCGGACTCGGCGCGCTCGGGGCGTTCGGGTTCGGCTACCTGGCCGTCACGGGCGCGCTCGGGCACCCCGACGTGGCCCGACTCACACGGCGGTGGCGCGGGGCATGACGGCGCCGCCTCCCGAGCTGAGCCGCAGGATCGACGCGCTGCCGGACGGGCCCGGCGTGTACCTCTGGAAGGACGCCACCGGCACCGTCGTGTACGCCGGCAAGGCCAAGAACCTCCGGGCCCGCGTGCGCTCGTACTTCTCGGCGGACGTCACGCACTCGCCCAAACTGCGCATGCTCCAGCGCGTGATCGCCGACCTCGAAACGGTGGTCGTGCCGTCGGAGTCCGAGGCGCTCCTCCTCGAGAACAACTTCATCAAGGAGTACGCGCCTCGGTTCAACATCCAGCTGCGCGACGACAAGAGCTACCCGTCCATCGCCGTGACCCTGGGCGAGCCGTTCCCCCGCGTGCTGGTGGTGCGGCGGCAGCACGTTCCGGACGCGCGGTTCTTCGGGCCGTACACCGACGTCGGCACCCTGCGCCGCACCCTGCGCATCATCCGGCGCATCTTCACCGTGCGGTCGTGCCACTACGCGCTGCCCGCAGACGCGCCGGACCGCGCGTGCCTCGACTACCACATCGGGCGCTGTCTCGCGCCCTGCGTGGGCCTCCAGGCGGTGCAGGCCTACCGCAGCATGATCGACGACGTCGTGGCGTTCCTCGAAGGCCGGACCGTCGAGGTGCGCGGCCGGCTGCGCGGGCGCATGGAGGCGGCCTCCGCGGCGCTCGACTTCGAGCGCGCCGCCGAGCTGCGGAACGCGATCCGCTGGCTGGAGCAGCTCGAGCAGCCGGCCACGGTCGAGCGGGTGGGCGGCGGCGATGCCGACGGCATCGGCGTCGCGCGGGACGGAGACGACGCCGCGGTGACGCTGCTGCGGGTGCGTGACGGCAAACTCGTGGCGCACGAGACACGCTTCCTGCACAACCTGGCGGAGGAGCCCGACGACGCCGTGCTCGCGGCGTACCTGGTGCGCTGGTACCGCACGCTCGATGGCCGCGCCCGCCAGCTGCTGCTCCCGTTCCTCCCCGCCGACGCCGACGAGGTGGGCACCATCCTGCCCGAGACCCGGTGGGCGACCCCGCAGCGGGGCACCCTGCACCGGATCGTCGCCCTCGCCGATCAGAACGCCCGCCACGCGCTCGAGAGCTTCCGCATCGAGGCCCTCGAGACCGAGGAGCGGGCGGACGATCCGGTCTACGCGCTCGGCCGCGACCTTGGCCTCACCACGGTGCCGCGGAGCCTCGTGTGCGTGGACATCTCCACGAGCCAGGGCAAGGACACCGTCGGCAGCCTCGTCTGGTTCGAGGCCGGGCGGCCCAAGAAGGCGGAGTACCGCAAGTTCAAGATCCGGGGCCCAACCGCCGAGGCGTCACCTGCGGCGGAGCCGGCACCGCCCGTCCCGCCGGAGGCAGGGGCAGGCGGCCGCCCGGACGACTACGCGGCGATCCACGAGGTCGTCACCCGCTACGTGCAGCGCCGTGTGAGCGAAGGGCGGCCGCTTCCGGACCTCATGGTGATCGATGGCGGGAAGGGACAGCTCAACGCGGCCGAGACGGCGTTGACGGAGCTGGGCGCCACGGGCATCCAGCTCGCAAGCCTGGCCAAGCGCGAGGAGGAGGTGTTCCTGCCGGGGCGGCGCGAGTCCCTGCGGCTGTCGCGCCGCAGCCCGTCGCTGCGCCTGCTCCAGCGCGCGCGCGACGAGGCCCACCGGTTCGCCCTCGCCTACAACCGGCAGCGCCGCAAGGCGCGGACGGTGACCTCCGAGCTGCTGAACATCCCCGGGGTCGGACCCACCCGCCGGCGCGCGCTGCTCGAGCGCTTCGGCAGTCTCGCGGGGGTGCGGCTGGCGAGCCCCGGCGAGATCGCCTCGGTCCCCGGCTTCTCCCGGACCATGGCGGAACGAATCCTCCAGCATCTGAGCGACCAATGACCTTCGACTGGACGTTGACGTGCTCCGTCTGTCCCGCAACGGCGGGCGCCGAAGGGCTGCCCACCGTGTGCCCCGAGTGTGGCGAGCCGTGGCTGGTGCGGTACGACCGGCGGCCCGATCCCGCACTGCGCGCGGCCCTTGCCTCCCGCCCCGCGACGATGTGGCGCTACCGCGAGTGGCTCCCGCTGCGCGCCGGAGAGGCCGAGACCTCGCTGGGCGAGGGCATGACGCCGCTCATCCGGGTGCCGAGCGTCGAGCAGGCCCTGGGTGTGGCGACGGTGTGGATCAAGGACGAGGCCCAGAACCCGACGGGTTCGTTCAAGTCCCGTGGGATGGCCGCCGCGGTCACACGCGCGGTGGCGGCCGGCGTGCAGCGGTTCACGGTGCCCACCGCCGGGAACGCGGGGGTCGCCCTGAGCGCCTACGGCGCCCGCGCGGGCGCAGAGGTTCGCGTGTACGCGCCCCGCACCACGCCGCCGCGCCTGCTCGAGCAGGTGCGCGTGCACGGCGGC
>DAINBS010000208.1:0-2881 GCA_036732805.1 Gemmatimonadales bacterium
GACGGTCGCGTTCAAGACCTCGAACCCGCGCCAACAATCTAACCTACCGTTCGGGCGGGCGGCCTCCCTTCAGCTCGTCGAACCAGTTGAGGACGACGCGCAACTGGAGAGGCTCGTGGCCTCCGACCGCACGCATCATCAGGAACCGGCCATCCGGCGCCACGTCGTAGGCCGGTCCGCCCGCCGAGCCGGTGACGAACGAGCCTTCGAACAGCATGACCGGTCGTCCAACGACGAGGGACGGGGTGGTCGTCACCGGTATCGTCATCATGAGGTTGCCGCTGCGATAGGAGATCGCCCTTCCGCGAGGGTTCCAGATGGGCTCGGTGCCGCCCTCCGTCGTGAGTTGCCGCTTCGGGCCGGGGCCCGGGTAGGGCCTCACGAATACCTCGAAGCGGCCCGTCTCGTCGCTGACGTAGACAAGATAGCGGCCATCGGCCGATGGCGATGCCCCCCACTGGTTGCCCGGCTCGTCGGTGATCGTTGCCGGCGACAGACCCGCCTCGCGACGGCTCACCAGCAGGTCCCCGCCGGTCGTGTCCCCACGTGTGCTCAGCAGCAGCGCGCTGCCGTCCGGCATCCACCGCGACGGTGCGACAGACATCCTCCACGAGAGCACTTCCTGTTTGGCGCCGATACCGTCTACGGGCTGCGTCACGATGGTGGCGCCGCGCTCGGCGTCCTCGGCATAGGCGATCCGCGCACCATCGGGCGAGAAGGCCGTAGTTGGAAATGTGAAATTTGCGCGGCGACCCAAGGTCAGACGATCGAGCGTGCCCCGGCCGATCGCCGCCGTCCAGATGTCGCGGCTCTGGCCGTCCGGGATCTCGACGGCAAGGAGGTCCCCACGCGGGGATACGCGCGGATTCTCGAAGGGCCGGGCCGGCAGCCCCGTCTCGCTCGCGGCGCCCGCAGGGGTCACCCACACGAGGGTCCTGTCGGGAGGCGGCGTGGCCTCGAGGTACACGAGCGTGCCGTCGGCGCCCACGCTGAAGAGCGCCTGTCCGTGGAGACCAGATTGCACGTGCGGTACGACGGCCACCGGCGGGCCTTCGGGGTCGAGAGTCCCGGTCGCGACCCTCAAGGCATAGATCGTCTGCTCGCGCAGGTACACGATGTGGCCTGTCGCCACGTATCGCGCATACTGTGCTCCCTTGACGAGCGTTCGACGGGTACTGCTGGCAACATCGAATACCTCAGCGGAGTAGGGCGCGTCCTTCGAGCGGGCCATGGCGGTGAACAGCACCGTGCGGCCGCCATCGAGGACCTGGGGAAAGGCATGATGGATCTCGTTCTTCGAGGGGTCGAGCGTGGTCAGTGTCCGAGGTACACCACCCTCGTCCGGGACGGCGAAGAGGCCTTGCCCCGTGCTCGGCGCGAAGACGATTGTTCCGTCCTCGCCCCAACTGGCACCGAGCATGTCCACCGCCTCGCAGATCTCGAGAGCCGGGCCACCGCTCAGCGCGACCTTCTTGATGCGGCCGTAGGTCCAGAATCCAATCCATTGCCCATCCGGTGAGAAGAACGGGTCGTAGGCGCCATCCGTCCCGGTGATGGGAGTCGCGTCGAACTCGTTCAGGTGCCGGAGCAACACTCGCTCCGGCTGACTGGTCACATAGGCAAGCCGGGACCCGTCTGGCGAAATGGCAAACGGGACATAAATGTCATCACTCAACGGGTCCGATGCCGGCAGCGTGATGGCGAACCGCCGTGGCTCGCCGGCTTGGGGGGTGCCGGGCAGCCAGAGCCAGGTGGCAGTCCCACCGATGAGCGCGGCGGTCACGGCCGCGGCTGCGACCGCCCGCCGCGTCGCGAATCGCCGCCGATCCGGAGGGCGCATGGAACGGCTCGCAATCTCCAGCGCAAAAGCGACGTCGCGGGCTGACTGGAAGCGCTGTTCGCGCGCCTTCCGCAGACAGCGATCGACGACCTGCGCGACGCTGTCCGGAACGTCAGGGGCAACATCGGTCAGTGTCGCCGGTTCCGTGCTGAGTATGGCAGTCGCGCAGTCGATGCTGGTCGCACCGGAAAAGGCGCGGCGGCCGGTCAGCATTTCGTAGAGGACCGCTCCCAGCGCGAACACGTCCGCCCGTGCGTCGACGGTTTCTCCTCTCACCTGTTCCGGGGCCATGTAACCCGCCGTACCCAGGGCAGCGCCCGGTAAGGTGAGCGTGACATCCAGCCGCCCGGTTTCGTCGCCACCCCACGACGCGATGCCGAAATCGAGGATCTTGACTTGCCCGCTGACGCTCACGAACAGGTTGTCGGGCTTCACGTCACGGTGGACGATGCCCCGATCGTGGGCGGCGGCAAGGCCCTCGGCGATCTGGGTGCCGTAGTCGAGGGCCCGGGTCAGGCCGAGGCGTCGCCCGAGGAGGGTGCGAAGCGTCTGCCCGTGCAGCAGCTCGAAGACGACGAAGGGAACGCGGTCCGTCGTCCCGACCTCGTGCACGACGAGGATATTGGGGTGGGCGAGCGCGGCCGCCGCCCGCGCCTCACGATCGAAGCGGGCCAGCCGGACCGGGTCCGAAGCCACGTCTTCAGGGAGCACCTTGATGGCCACGTCGCGGTCGAGCTCGCGATCCCTGGCGCGATAGACCTCTCCCATTCCACCCGACCCGAGCGGGCCGAGCACTTCGAAGCGTCCGAGGCGCATCCCGGTGGTGAGCGGCATCGACTCCTTGACAACAGGGGTGCCCATCCTAGCCGCGAGGGGCGGCGAGATCAAACTCCTCATCCCAGCTCGGCCTTGGCGTCGGCGATGGGGTGCCCGATCCGGTGCGTTCAGAAACAGCGAAGAACTGCGTCAGGACTCGGGCGCCCGGGGCAAGCGATGATGCCGCCGACGTCACGAACTCCGCCTGGCCAGGCGGCTCTCACG
>DAINBS010000208.1:2981-6008 GCA_036732805.1 Gemmatimonadales bacterium
GGCCGGGGCCGGCCGATCAGGCGACCGGCACGCTGGCCATCAAGGACGGCGAGCTCGCCGCGACCGTGCACCGCGCCATCCGCGGCGCATCGCGGCGGCTCGAGCAGCCGTCGTGCGCCAGGGTCCTGGACGAGTTCAGGACCGAAGCGGGCCGTCCCCTCAGCGACGTCCTGTCGTCACTGGCGCTGTCGGCGCCGGGCTCCCTGTCGCAGATCATCTTCCGGGACGGCCGTGATGCCACGGCGTGCCGGGCCGGCATCGCGGCCTTCACCGGCCCGGGCAGCCGCGTGGTGTTCGTGTGCGGCGGTCGCTTCGCGAGACTCGGGCGATCACGGTCCGAGCAGGTCGTGATCCACGAGATGCTGCACACCCTGGGGCTGGGCGAGCGCCCCCCATTGCCCGGCGAGATCGACCGGGCCATCGCGCGCCGCTGCGGGTCGTGACGATCAAGTGGCTCGGGTTCTCGCGCCGGGGCGCTGGTTGTAGGATGACGCGGAGACGAGGTGAGGACCCGCTTCCTGGACTGCGTGATCGATACCGAGGGGCGCTCCCTGACGCGCCATGGCGCCGAGGTGCACCTCACGACGAAGGCGTTCGAGGTGCTCGCGCTGCTCGTGTCCCAACGGCCTCGCGCCATCCCCAAGGCCGAACTCCTCGAGGTGGTGTGGCCGGGCACCTTCGTCACCGACGCCAGCCTCGCCCGAACCATCCACGAGATTCGGAGCGCGATCGGGGACGACAAGGCCGGCGCCATTCGAACGGTCCACGGACACGGCTACGCCTTTGTCGGCGAAGCCGACGACGAGGAAGCGTCCGCTGGCACCCGGACGACGGGAGCGCCGATGCATCGGCCGGCCGTGGCTTGGCTCCTGGTCGGCTCCCGGGCCCTTCCACTGATCGAAGGCACTCACGTGTCGGGCCGCGACCCGACGGTGGCCATTCCTGTTGACTCGGCGCAAGCCTCCTGGCACCACGCACGGCTCGCGGTCACCTCACGAACGGTGACGATCGAGGATCTGAGTTCGAAGAACGGCACCCTGGTGAACAGCACACCGATCACCACGCCCACCCGCTTGTCCGATGGGGACGAGTTGCAGATCGGCACCACGCGGTTCATCTTCAAGACGGGCGAGAAGCCCGCCGAGACGGAGACTCGCGACGCGGGTCAATGAGGCGGGGCCTGTCCGCACGCGCCCGCACCCGCTCGACCGGTCACGTCCAAGACCCCGCCTGTAATCCTTGAAATTGCAGCGACGATCGCCACGATTTCAATGCAGCAGCTAAACCTCTTATAATCAGCTGATTACAGGCATGAACTGGGCGCCTCGGCATGGTAGAATCTCACCGGCCGATCGCACCGAAAGCCCCGATCCGCGCCTCCCCGAGCATGTCCGCCCCGAACACCCGCGCCGGCCACGCGTCCGCCCCTGAGTACGACCTTGTCGTGGTCGGCAGCGGCTTCGGCGGATCGATGGCGGCCGCCCCGGCCGTGTTCGCCGGCAAGCGGGTGCTGATGATCGAGTCGGGCGACTGGGTCGCGCGCGGGCCCGACAACTGGGGCCCGAGCGGCATGAGCGAGAAGACGCCGTACTACAGCCGCGAGGCCCCGTTCGAGGTGGCCGCGGGCGGCTACGGCCGGGAGCTCGGCGCCTATGCCTGCGTCGGCGGCGCCTCCGTCTTCTACGGCGGCGTCGCCCTCAGGCTGCGCGAGCAGGACTTCGAGCCCTACCCTGAGATCGATTCGGACTCGGGAGCGCGCTGGCCGTATGGCTATGCCGACCTCGAGCCCTACTACACCGAAGCCGAGACGCTCCTGCAGATCGCGGGGACAACCGGTGAGGACCCCACCGAACCGGCCCGGTCGGCGGGATATCCACAGCCCCCGGCCCCGCTGGCCCCCATCTCGGCGCGTATCGCCGATGCTGCCCGGGAGCTCGGCCTTCATCCGTTCCGTCTCCCGCTGGCCATCAACTACCGCTCCGCCGACGGCCGACGGCCGTGCCCGGCCTGCAGCACGTGCGACGGATTTGCGTGCGCGGTCCAGGCCAAGAACGACCTGTCCGTGGTCCTGGTGCCCCGCCTGCAGCGCGCGGGGATGCACCTCGCCGTCAAGACCACCGCCGTGCGGCTCGCACACGAGAACGGGCGCGTCACGGGCGTCGTATGCACTGAACACGGGTCCGGGACTACCGCCACCTACACCGGCCGGATCGTCGCGGTGGCCGGCGGCGCGCTGGCCACGCCGCGGCTGCTCCTCGCCTCGGGTCTCGATCGGGTGAACCCCGCGGGCCACGCCATCGGCCGCTATCTCATGCGACACTGCAACGCGGTGGTGATGGGCGGCTTCCTCTCGCGCCCGGCGCCGAACCGCGAGTTCCACAAGCAGATTGGGATCCACGACTACTACTTCGGCCACACCGGCGTGTCGCACCCTTCGGGCCGGCTCGGCTGCCTGCAGCAGTTCGGCACCCCCGAGCCCGCGCTGGTGCGCGACTACCTGCCGCTCGGGCTCGGCCGGCTGGTGGCGCTCATCGTCTCGCACACGACGGGGTTCATCGTCATGGCGGAGGACCGGCCCCAGGCGGAGAATCGCGTGGAGCTGACGGGGCCCGCGCCGGCCGCCGACCGGCTGCCGCCCGCGCGCATCACACATCGCTACGATGCGCGCGATCTCGCCGCGCGGGCCGTCCTGGTGCGCGCCGCGCGCCGCATCCTCCGGAAGGCCGGCGCGCTCAAGACCTATTCACATTCCATTCGCACGTTTTCGCACGCGCTGGGCACGGTCCGGATGGGCGAGGATCCGGCGCAGTCGCCGCTCGACGGCTGGAGCGCGTTCCGCGGCCTCGACAACCTGTACGTGACCGATGCCAGCGCGCTGCCTCGCTCGGGCGGGGTGAATCCCTCGCTCACCATCGCGGCCAATGCCCTCCGCGCCGGGCGGCGCATGCTGGAGGCGCTCTAGGTGAAGCTCGCCTTCCTCGGCACCGGCCTCGCCGCCACGCTTCACTCGAAGACCATGAAAGCCGT
>DAINBS010000209.1:0-5998 GCA_036732805.1 Gemmatimonadales bacterium
CCAGTGGAACTCCCGGCCGCGCTCACCGGGAAATGGGCCCGCGAGGGCCGACTGAACCGGGAGGTGGCCGAGCTGGACGCCTTCTTCGCGCGGACGGGGTATCCTCGGGCGCCACGCTACTACGTGATGAAGTGGCTCACCGACTGGGTGCGCGAGTACGGGTTCGACGGCTACCGCGTGGACACGGCCAAGCACTTCGAGGAAGCCGTCAGCACCGAGCTCAAGCGCGAGGCCGAGCGAGCGTTCGCCGACTGGAAGCGGGCACATCCGGACAAGGTCCTGGACAGCCTTCCCTTCTATATGCTGGGCGAGGTCTACAACTACGACGCGGGCCAGGGTCGGGGCTTCGACTTCGGGGACCGCACCGTGGACTTCTTCGCGTTCGGCTACGACGCCCTGATCAACTTCGGGTTCAAGCGCGATGCCGTGGGCGCACTCGACAGCCTGTTCAGGGCGTACGCGACCGCGCTGGGCAACGGCGCGCTCCATGGGGTTGCGATCCTCAACTACGCGAGCTCCCACGACGACGGCGCCCCCCTCGATCCGGAGCGCGCGGATCCCCTCGGCACCGGCACCCGCCTGCTGCTCGCGCCGGGCGGGGCCCAGATCTACTACGGTGACGAGCTGGCCCGGCCGCTCAGGGTCGAGGGG
Organism: Gemmatimonadales bacterium; assembly: GCA_036732805.1. Taxonomy (GTDB): domain Bacteria; phylum Gemmatimonadota; class Gemmatimonadetes; order Gemmatimonadales; family GWC2-71-9; genus JAOTWJ01. The sequence continues at coordinate 652 of DAINBS010000209.1, forward strand.
GCCCGAGGCGACGCCAACCTCCGCTCCTTCATGAACTGGGACGACCTGGCCCGCGGAGGCGCCACCGCGGGGATCCTGGAGCACTGGCGCAAGCTGGGCCGATTCCGCCAGGCCCATCCGGCCGTGGGAGCCGGGGAGCATCGCACTCTCCAGGCGGAGCCCTACGTCTTCAGCCGCACGCTCCGGCTTGGCGATCTCGTCGATCGCGTGGTCGTGGCCATGGGGTTCCCGTCAGGTGCCAAGACCATCCCCGTGTTCGGCGTGTTCCCCAACGGCACCGAGCTGGTGGACGCGTACTCGGGCGCGCGGGGCAGGGTCGCCAACGGGCGGATCTCGCTGGTCACCGGGTTCGACCTGGTCCTTCTGAGCGGGCAGCGGTGAGGCGCCGGCTCATGGCTGCCATGCGCCTCGCGCTTCGCAGCGGCATGCTGCCCATCGTGGGTATCATGGCGCCGCGTTTTGCGGACGCGCAGGAGACCGCCCCTGCCACGCGTCTTCGGGCCGAGATCCACGATTCCACCACCATTCGGTTCACCGTGACGGGCGTCGGGCGGCCTGCGGCGCTTTCCGCGTACCGCCTGACCGACGGCCAGGGTCGCGAGATCGCGCTCGCGGACGTGCGACCAGACAGCGGGGCGGCGGCAGTCGTGGTACCCACGAATCCGCTGGACCCGATGCGCGTGTACTACCTCGAGATCCCCGCGCTGGACCTGCGGGCGCTCGTGCGGCGGGACCCGCTCTTTCGCACCCTGTACTCGTCCAAGCCGCTGGGCGCCGTGATCTCCGGCGACAGTGCCGCAACCACCTTCCGCGTCTTCTCACCTCGCGCACATGCCGTGCGGCTGTACCTGTACCGCGGCAAGGACGACGCCCCCGACGAGGCGGTGCGCGTGGTGGAGATGGCGAAGGACGAGAACGGGGTGTGGGAGGCCACACATCCCGGAGACCTCCACGGCACGTGGTACGATTTCACGGTCCACGGTCCGGCGGATCCCGGCAACTGGTTCTACGAGACGCATCCGGTGCACGTGTCGGACCCCTACGCACTGGTGAACGACGATGCCTGGGGCAAGTCCCGCGTCTGGCGGGACGGTTCACCACCGCCTCCCGTGAAGGGCGGCCGGCCCCGGATGGAAGACGTGGTGGCTTACGAGGTGCACGTCCAGGATTTCACGGACCTGCTGCCGGTCACGGACACCGAGGCCGGCACGCTCCCCGCCATGGCACGCCCGGGGCTCGTCAACGCGCACGGCGAGCCGGTCGGGTTCGACTACCTCGTGAACCTGGGCGTGAACGTGGTGCACCTGCTGCCCATGCAGGAGTTCCTGCACTACCCCGACGACGAGTGGCGGGCGGTCTTCGCCAACGACTCCTTCGCGCGGGCCATGGGCATCGACCGGGAGAACTACCAGTGGGGCTATCGCACGACGCACCCCTTCGCGGTCGAGAGCCGGTTTCGCTCGCGCGGGGCCGAGCCCGGGGCTGAACGGGACCAGTTCCGCGCGCTCGTGCGCGCGTTCCACGAGCGGGGCATTTCCGTCATCATCGACGTCGTGCCGAACCATACCGGCGAGAACATCGACCACCGGCACATGCTCCTGGGCTTCAACGTCTTCGACCTGCCCTACTACTACCGCACCGACGACGAAGTCGAACACATCGGCCCGTTCGGCAACGAGATCAAGTCAGAGGAGCGGCCCATGGTGCAGCGCTGGATTCTGGACCAGCTGCGGCACTGGGTGGACCTCCTGGGCGTGGACGGGTTCCGCGTCGATCTGGCGGGACAGATCGACAAGCAGACGCTGCTCCGCGTGAAGCGCGACCTGCCGGCGGACCTCGTCATCTATGGCGAACCGTGGATCGCGCCGAGCGATCCGGACGTGCGGGCCAACCCCCACTGGGCGTGGTACAAGGCCGACGCGCCCATCACGTACTTCCAGGACGACGCGCGCAACGCGTTCCAGGGCAGTCCCTTTGACGTGACCGACCGAGGATGGGCCGGCGGTGACGGCACGGCCCGGGACGCCGCCATGCGGGCCCTCGCCAACGCCTACCCCGAAGAGCCGCGCACCACGAGCGGAATCGCCTACCTGGATATCCACGACAACTGGACGCTGGCCGATCGCTACGCCACCAACGCGGACCACAACGGGCTGAAGGGCGTGGACCTCGCCGCGGTGCGCATCGCCGCGGGGCTGCTGCTCACGTCCGCGGGACCCGTGGTGATCCACGGCGGCACCGAGATGCTCCGCTCCAAGGGGCTCGCGCCACTCGAGGAGTTCACCGTGGAGGCCGCGGGCGGCCCCATCGAGTTCAAGGGCCGCGACGACACCTACAACCTGCGGGCCCCCAACCGCTTCATGTGGGACCGCCTGGCTCCCGGCTCCGACCAGGCGGCCATGCGGGACTACTGGCGCGGGCTCCTCGCCCTTCGCATGTCCGACCACGGCCGGGTGTTCCGCGTCGCGGAGGTGCCAGACGGGCACTACCGCTGGATCACCCCTCGCGAGCCGACCCTCCTGGGCTACGTGGTGGGCGAGCGGGTCCTGGTGCTGGCCAACGGCGGCACGCAGGAGGGCGTGTTCCGCTTCGAGCTGCCCGACGGCTCGACCTGGCGCCAGGTGGGCGACCGGGAGCGGGTGGACCTGCGGGGGATCGGCGGCAGACACGCCCGCCTCGCAGGCGGGACGCACCAGATGCGGGTACCCGCCGGCGCGTTCCTGGTCTGGGTGGCGGAAGAGTGACCAGGCGCGCCAGTTTCATGACCGGATGAGCGAAGGACCACTTCTCCACCTCCAGCCCCCCCGGAGCTGCGATGACTGAGACCTTTCAGATCTCCACCTGGGACATCCTGATCTTCGTGGCCTTCGTGGTGACCGTCGTCACCGTCGGCATGGTCCAGAGCCGGAGCGAGAAAGGCAGCGAGGACTACTTCCTCGCGGGCCGCGGCCTGACCTGGTGGCTGATCGGCTTCTCGCTGATCGCCTCGAACATCTCGACCGAGCAGTTCGTAGGGATGAGCGGGAACGCCGCGAGCCACGTGGGGCTCGCCATCGCGAGCTACGAGTGGATGGCCGCGATCACGCTGGTGGTGGTGGCGTTCGGCTTCCTGCCGTTCTTCCTGCGCGCCGGCATCTACACCATGCCGGAGTTCCTCGAGGTGCGCTACAGCGGCACGGCGCGCACCATCATGGCCGTGGCCACGATCCTCATCTATCTGCTCCTGCTGGGCTCGGTCACCTACTCGGGCGCGCTGACCATCAGTACGCTCGCCGCCAAGGCAAACTGGCACCTGAGCCTGGGCACCGGATCGCTGGTGATCGGCATCATCGCGATGGCGTACGTCACCGCCGGCGGCCTCAAGGCCTGCGCCTGGGCCGACCTGATCCAGGGCAGCGCGCTGATCCTGGGCGGGGCGGTGATCATGTGGTTCGCGTTCCAGAAGCTCGGGATGGCCACCGAGGCCGCGGCCGTGGTGAGCGCGCAGACGGGGGCGGTCAGCATCCAGCAGTTGGCGCCGGACGCGGGCGCGCTCGAGCGTTTCTGGGATCTCAACGGAACCCGCATGAATATGTTCCTGCCCTCCACGGACACGATCCTGCCGTGGACGGCCCTGCTGCTGGGGCTGTGGATCCCGAACTTCTACTACTGGGGTCTCAACCAGTACATCACGCAGCGCACGCTCGGCTCAGCCTCCCTCGCGCAGGGCCAGAAGGGCATCGTGTTCGCCGCGTTCATGAAACTGATCATCCCGTTCGTGATCGTGATCCCGGGCATCATCGCGTTCAATCTCTACTCGAAGGACATGCGGCTCGAGGCGCGCAACGACACGGCCGGCAGCCTCGCCCGATACCTGGCCGCGAACCCGGGAACGCAGTTCGTGGACACGGCCACCGCGCCCACGGACGACCAGATTGCCGCCTGGCAACCCGGCCGCTACCTCCTGGCCATCTACCCCGACGGCCAGGCAATCGGCGCCCTGAAGACCCACAGCCCGCACGTGCTGCCTATCACTCGGGATGCGTTCACCAGGATACAAGTCGGCCAGTCCACGGTGTTCGTGACCGAAGACCACTCGTGGGCGGCCGTCAATCCCGGCCTCGCCGGCGAGATCGACGCCTACAACCAGCAGGTCAGGAATGCAGCCCGGGCGGCGGGGACCGCGACGATCACCGAGAAGCTGATCGCCTACAAGTACGACACCGCCCTGGCGCAACTCCTGGGCAACGTCCTGCCCCAGGGCGTCGGGGTCGTGGGATTCGTGCTGGCCGCCCTGCTCGGCGCGGTGGTGAGCTCACTCGCCGCCATGCTCAACGCGGCGTCCACCATCTTCGCGATGGACGTGTTCAAGAAGTTCGTATCGCCTGCGGCCACCCAGACCACGGTCGTCCGGGTGGGCCGCGTGTCCGTGGTGGTGTTCGCCGCGGTGGCGGTTCTCCTGGCGCCGCAGCTGGGCAACCCGGCCATCAGCAACAGCATCTTCACCATCATTCAGGAGGGCCAGGGCTTCATCTCGCCCGGCATCCTGGCCGTGTTCGCCTTCGGACTCGTCGTCCGTCGCGCGCCGGCCGTCTGCGGTACCGTGGGTCTGCTCACCAACATCGCCGCCTACGGTCTGCTCAAGCTGTTCGTGCCCCAGATCCAGTTCCTGAACCGGATGGCCGTGTGCTTTGCGCTGTGCCTCGTGATCATGGCCGCCATCACCATGGTGCGGCCGATGGCGCAGGCCGTGGTGCTCCCGCACAACACGACCATCTCGCTGGACTCGTCCCGCGGCGCCAAGATCGGCGGGGTGCTGGTGGTGGCCATCACCCTCCTGCTCTACGTCGTGTTCAGTCCGTTGGGAGTGGCGCGATGAGAGCCGCGGACGGACGCGGAGATGCGCGGACGCGGGCGTGGAGGCTTTCGACCGCGGGAATTCGCGGCGCCGGAACGGCGCTCGTCCTCGTGGCGTTGGGGGCGTCGGGGCTCCGGGCCCAGGCTCCACTCCAGGTCGGCTCGCCGGACGGCCGCACCGTGGTCACGGTCGAGACGACGGGCGGGGCGCTGGTCTATCGGGTGGACCGCGACGGGCGGGCGTTGCTGCTGCCCTCCCGGCTCGGGTTCACGTTCCGCGGCGCCCCGCCCCTGCGGGACAGTCTCGCAATCACCGGGGCGGCACGTGACTCGGCGGACGAAACGTGGGAACAGCCCTGGGGTGAGGTGGCCCGCGTGCGGGACCATCACCGTGAGCTGCGCGTCTCGGTGACCGAGCGATCGGCCCCACGGCGGCGGTTCGACGTGGTGTTCCGGGTGTTCGACGACGGCCTGGGGTTCCGGTACGATCTGCCGGCGCAGCCCGCCCTCG
>DAINBS010000210.1:0-5980 GCA_036732805.1 Gemmatimonadales bacterium
TGATGGCCGCGCGCACCACGCCGCCCACCTGGCTCGTGTTCAGGCCATACAGGGCCGCGCGCTCCCGGTCGACATCCACGACCACCTCCGGGCGGCCGGCGGCCATGTCGCTCTCGAGCCCCTCCAGCCTGGCAAACACCGGCGAGCGCTCGAGCAGGGCGACCGCCTGGGAAGCAAGCGCGCGCAGGGTGTCGACGTCATCCCCCGTGATCTCGATGCTTACCGGGGCGCCCGTGGGCGGCCCATCCTGGGGCTTCTCCACGGCGATGTCGGCGCCGGCGATCCCGGTCCCGACGGTCTGGCGCATCCGCTCCAGCGTCACGAACCCGTCGGTGGCGCGCTCCTGGAAGTCGATGAAGTTCACGGCCACCGTGGCCAGGTGACTCCCGGTGGACGCGCCGAAATCGTTGGTCACCTGGGAGCCCACCGTGCTCACCACGGACTCGAAATCCTCCCGGCTCGGCACGCGTGCCAGCTCGGCCTCGATGCGGCGGACGACGGCGTCGGTCTGTTCGACCCGCGTGCCGACCGGACCCTCGACCTGCACGTACACGGTGCCAGGCGGGATGCGCTCCGGGAAGAACTCCACCCCCACACTGAACATGCCGAAGGCCAGGATCGTCGCCACGAGGGCGGCGAACGAGGTCCCGAGCACGAGGCCGCGATGGTCGAGCGCCCAGCGCAGGCGGCGCTCGTAGTTCGCGATGATCCTGGGCAGCCCCGCGTCCATGAACCACCGGGTGAGCGGCACGCCGACCCGGGTGTGGAACAGGTACAGCCCCGCCGCCGTCAGCACCATCAGCACGGCGGTGAGCCAGTTCGCGGCCAGCAGGATGAGGAAAACGACGCCGGCCGCGCCGATGAGCAGCCACCGGGCCGCCGGCGTGAAGGGTCGCGCGGGCGCACCCTCCAGCTGGAGGAACTGCCCGCACAGGCTCGGGATGTTGACCAACGCGACGAACAGGGACGCGCTGAGGGTGATGATGAGCGTGATGGGCAGGTACTTCATGAACTCGCCCACGATCCCGGGCCAGAACGCCATGGGCAGGAACGCGGCGAGCGTCGTAGCCGTGGAGGAGATGATCGGGATGGCGATCTCGCCCACCGCGTACTTGGCGGCACTCCGCCGGTCCCAGCCTTCCTGGACGTAGCGGTAGGTGTTCTCCACCGCCACGATCGCGTTGTCCACCAGCATGCCCAGCGCCAGGATCAGGCTGAACAGCACCACCATGTTCATGGACATGCCGACCGCGTCCATCACGATGAACGAAAGGAACATGGACAGCGGGACGGCGAGCCCCACGAACCACGCCGTGCGCAGGCCGAGGAAGAACAGCAGGATCGCCACGACGAGGATGAGCCCGGAGACGATGTTGTTCTCGAGGCTCGAGACCATGTCGGCGATGTCCTGCGACTGGTCGGACGTGATGTTCACGATGGTGCCCGGCGGGAAGTCCGGCTGCAGCCGGGCGATGGTGGCCCGCACCGCGTCCGCCGTCTCGATGATGTTCTCGCCGCTCCGCTTCTTGATGGCGAGCGACACCACGGGGTCGCCGCCCAGCCTCGCGAACGAGTCGCGGTCCTTGAAGCCGAAGTCCACCAGCGCCACGTCGCGCACGTACACCGGCCGGCCGTTCTTCGTGTCGATCACGATGCCGGCGATCGGAGCGGTCGTCTCGAACTCGCCGGGGACGCGTACCAGGTATTTCATCTCGCCCACGTCGATGCCGCCGCCCGGCGTAGTCACGTTCTCCCTGGCGATGGCCGCCACCACGTCGTCGAAGGCCAGATCGTAGAACTTGAGCTTGGCGAGGTCCACGTCCACCTTCACCTCGCGCTCGAGCCCGCCCGAGAGCTGCACCTCGAGCACGCTCGGGATCTGCTCCAGCTCGTCCTGGACGTCCTCGGCGACTTCGCGCAACCGCACGAGACTGTACGGCCCCGACACGTTCACCTGCATGATGGGGAACTGGGCGAAGTTGATCTCGATGATCTGCGGCTCCTCGGCCGCCTCGGGCAGCTCGGGCTTGGCGATGTCCACCTTCTCGCGGACGCGCGCCAGCGCCTCGTCCATGTTCACCCCGGCTTCGAACTCGACGTTGATGCTCGAGTAGCCCTCGGCGGAGACGGAGGTGATCTGCTTCACGTCGGCGATGGTGTTCAGCTCCTCCTCCACCGGCCGCGTGATCAGCGTTTCGATGTCCTTGGGTGCCACACCCGGATAGATCGTGTTGACGATCAGGTTCGGCACCACGATTTCGGGCGAGGACTCCTTGGGAATCCGGATGTACGCCGCGATGCCAAGGACCAGCATGATCCCCGTCAGGACCATCACCATCGTCGGATGATCCACCGCGAAGCTCGTGAGGAAGAACTCCTTCCTCCCGGAAGGGGTCGGGGCGCTCATCACTTCCCGTCCTTTCCTTCGGCGCCGCGGGTCCCGGGATCGGCGGTGACGACCCGGACGCGCCCGCCGTCATCCACCAGCTGGTGGCCGAGCGTGATGAGCCGCTCGCCGGCCGCGAGGCCGCTCGTGATCACGATCCGGTTGTCGGCGCTCGGCCCCACCGTCACCGCCCGCCGCCGGGCCACGGTCTGCCCGGCCTCCTCCACGGCCACAAACACCTCGTAGCCGTCCTCGGTCCGCAGCACGACCTGCTGGGGCACCACGACCACGTTCTGCAGCCGCGCCCGCGCGACCTCGACCGCGGCGATCATCCGCGGCTTGATGCGCCCGCCTGGATTGTCCAGCACCACCTCGATCGGCACCGTCCGATTGATCGGATCGACCGAGGCACCCACGTAGCGGATGCTGCCGGTGAACGTCTCCCCCGGGAGCACGTCAAACGCGATCCGGACCGGGTCGCCCGAACGCACGGACAGCGCGTACCGTTCGGGCACCCCACCCGTCACCTTCACCTGCTGGGACGCGACCACGCGCGCGATGCGCGCACCCGGCATGGCCATCTCGCCCACCTCGGCGTACTTCTCGTCGAAGATCCCCGCCACCGGGGCGCGGATCTTGGTGCGGGCGAGCCGCGCTTCCAGCGTCTCGAGGCGCGCGTGCGCGACCGCGGCGGCGGTGCGCGCCTGCAGGAACATGATCTCGCTGCCGACCTTCTCGACTTCCCACAGCCGTCGCTGGCGTTCGAACTGCTCGTCGGCGAGCTGCGCGGTTTCGCGCGCCTCGCGCACCTGCGCCTCGAGGACGTCGCCATCCAGCTCGGCGATCACCGCGCCCTGCTCGACCCACGCCCCGCGCCGGGCCCGGAAGGCCACGATGCGGCCCGTCTCTTCCGCGGACAGGGTGATGTCGTGCATGGCTTCGGCTTCGCCGGTGATGCGGATGAAATCGTCGAACCCTTCCATGGCCACCGGCGACACCTCGACGTTGACCACCCGCACCGTCTCCTCGGTGGACCCCGTCGAGGCCCCCTCCGTCGACTGGCAGGCCACCAAAACGCCGGCCACGATCAGGGCCAGCGCGATCCACATCCGGGAATTCATCACGCGTCTCATCGGTTGGTCCTCCCCGCCGCGGCGAGGTCCGCCTCGTCCGGTACGGTTCCCAGCGCAGCGTCCAGATCGGCGCGCGCGATCAAGTGGTCGAACACGGCCAGTGCGTAGTTGTACTCCGACTCCCGGAGCGCCAGCTCGGCGTCCGTGACCTGCAGCTGCGACCCCAGCCCCTCGCGGTACTCGGCCGTGGCGATCTGGTACCCCCGGCGCGCCTGCGCGACGGCCCGGGCCTGACTCGCCACCCGCGCGCGGGTTTCGCCAAGCGCCGCAGTCAGCGTGCGCAGGTCGTTCACCGCCTGCTCCCGCGCGAGCGCCAGCGACACCCGGTTCTGCTCCACGCCCGCCCGGGCCTGCTGGATGCGGGCATACTCGCGGAACCCTCGGAAGATGGGCAGCTCGATGCGGATGCCGCCCCAGGCGGCGGGCGTGCGGTACTCCGCGCTCTCCCCGAAGAAGCTCGGCGACCCGGGATCCTGCGCGAGGTAGTTGTAGGCCCCGAACAGCGAGACCTTGGGAAAGAGCTGGGCCCGCTCCACCTTGACCCGGGCTTCCTCCACCGCGATCCCGAGCGCCGCCTGCCGCACGTCCGTGCGGGCGGCGAGGGCCGCGGCCAGTGCGGTGTCGATGGCCGTCGAGTCGAGCATTGGGCCCGAGAGCGCGATCAGCATGGCGTTGTCCGGCGTGTTCGCGGCCGGGTCGAGCACGTTCACCTCGACGAGCCGGCCGACGATCTCGATGTCCCCGTCGGCCGGACGGCCCATCGCGATGAGCAGCGTCCGCTTGGCCGCCGCAAGCGCGTCCTGCGCCCGCCGGAGCTGCGGCTCGAGGTTCGCGAGTTGCACTTCGAACCGGAGGACGTCGTACTCGCTGGTGAGGCCGGACCGAAAGCGCGCCTGGGTCTCCGCCAGGGTCTCGCGGATGCGCTGGACGCTGCTCTCGTTGAGCCGCGCCAGCTCGAGCTGCGCCAGGGCGCTGAGGTACGCCTGCCGCACGCCGGTCACCACCGACTGCGACGTCCCGCGGGCGCGTTCGCGCTCCAGCGCGCGGTAGCGGCCGGCGGCGCCCACGCCGATGATCACGTCCACCTGGAACAGGGGCTGGGTGACGGTGAACCCGGCGGCCCAGTTGTTCTCGAAGCCGAATCGGGCCCGGACGACCTCGCCGTTGAACTCGAAGATCTGTTCCTGGACCAGGAAGTTGCGCTGGTAGCTCGCCGTCGCGTTGACGTCGGGCAGCGCCTGCGCCCACGCTTCCCGGACCTGGCCGTCGGCCACGGTCACCGCCGCTCGCGCCTGCCGCACCGACGGATTGCGCGCGAGCGCCTCGGCGATGGCGTCCCCGAGCGTGACCGTATCCGGCGCCTGGGCGGCAGCGCGCCCCGACAGCGCGGCCAGCAGCGCGATCAGGCCCGTGCCCCACCACAGCCTCATGCGACCTCCTCGCGGGCGGCCGGCCCGACGATGCCGTCGCGGAGCAGCGGCCCGAACACCCGGAACATCTCCAGCGCCACCTGGGGTTCCCCGCCCTTGCACTGCGGACACTTTTCGAGACGGCACGACAGCGCCAGCGTCACGACGCCATGGACGTGCGCCCACAGGTAGTGGGCCATCAGGTCGGGGTCGGCCGGGCGCATTTCCCCAGACGCCATGGCTTCGCGAATGGTCTCGAGCAGGAGGGGATAGCCGGCGCCCCCCGGCAGCTCGTCGAGGTTGCGCAGGGTGGGCGCGGCGATGCTGAAGATGATGCGGAAGTAGGCCTCGTGCTCGATCGCGAACCGCACGTACGCCTCGCCGAACGCCCGCACGCGGTTGAGCGAGCCCCGCCGCTGCCGCTCGACCGCCGCCTGCATCTCGGCGCCGAACCGCTCGAACGCGACCCGCACCACCGCGTCGACCAGCGCCTGCTTGTTGGCGTAGTGGTGGTAGATGGCGGTGGCGGACACCCCCACCCGCTCCGCCACGGCCCGCATGGACATCGCCTCGATCCCGCCTTCGGCGATGAGGTCGCGCGCGGCCTCGAGGATAGCCTCATGAGGTCCGGTGGCCAGCTCACCCGGCAACTGCTGTATGTATGTCATTCCCATCCTGTACAAGTTGTGTCCTGGACAATCAACCGTTAACTTCGTTAACAGAACGGCGTTAACCTAACGGCGTTAATCTTACGACACAACTCCTGATTCGGTTTCAGCGCGCACGCCTCGGAGCGTGGTCAACCGGCTATACTCCCCGCCCATGGTCACGCCTCCCGTCGCGGTGCTGCTGCTACCGGGGATGTCCCTCAACGCCACCATCTTCCCCGATCTCGGCCTGCCCGTCCTGGCATCCGAGTTCTCGCAGTACGCGCCGGACGTCCCGGGCATGGCACCCTACGTCGAGCGGGTCCAGGCGCTCACGGCGTCCGCCCTCTGGCAGGAGGCGCGATATCGGCTCGTGGTGGCGCACAGCTTTGGCGGCATGCTGGC